>NZ_JBHVIV010000001.1:0-229885 GCF_042799475.1 Kitasatospora sp. NPDC057692
GGCGAAGCTGAGAACTTAAGCGCCAGTAAACGGCGGTGGTAACTATAACCATCCTAAGGTAGCGAAATTCCTTGTCGGGTAAGTTCCGACCTGCACGAATGGCGTAACGACTTCTCGACTGTCTCAACCATAGGCCCGGTGAAATTGCATTACGAGTAAAGATGCTCGTTTCGCGCAGCAGGACGGAAAGACCCCGGGACCTTTACTATAGCTTGATATTGGTGTTCGGTTCGGCTTGTGTAGGATAGGTGGGAGACTTTGAAGCCGTGACGCCAGTCATGGTGGAGTCGTCGTTGAAATACCACTCTGGTCGTGCTGGATGTCTAACCTGGGTCCGTGATCCGGATCAGGGACAGTGTCTGGTGGGTAGTTTAACTGGGGCGGTTGCCTCCTAAAGGGTAACGGAGGCGCCCAAAGGTTCCCTCAGCCTGGTTGGCAATCAGGTGTTGAGTGTAAGTGCACAAGGGAGCTTGACTGTGAGACTGACGGGTCGAGCAGGTACGAAAGTAGGGACTAGTGATCCGGCGGTGGCTTGTGGAAGCGCCGTCGCTCAACGGATAAAAGGTACCCCGGGGATAACAGGCTGATCTTCCCCAAGAGTCCATATCGACGGGATGGTTTGGCACCTCGATGTCGGCTCGTCGCATCCTGGGGCTGGAGTAGGTCCCAAGGGTTGGGCTGTTCGCCCATTAAAGCGGTACGCGAGCTGGGTTTAGAACGTCGTGAGACAGTTCGGTCCCTATCCGCTGTGCGCGTAGGAGTGTTGAGAAGGGCTGTCCCTAGTACGAGAGGACCGGGACGGACGAACCTCTGGTGTGCCAGTTGTTCTGCCAAGGGCATGGCTGGTTGGCTACGTTCGGGAGGGATAACCGCTGAAAGCATCTAAGCGGGAAGCCTGCTTCGAGATGAGCACTCCCACCTCCTTGAGAGGGTAAGGCTCCCAGTAGACGACTGGGTTGATAGGCCGGATATGGAAGCCCTGTGAGGGGTGGAGTTGACCGGTACTAATAGGCCGAGGGCTTGTCCTCAGTTGCTCGCGTCCACTGTGTTGTTCTGAAACAACGACCCCCATGACATGGCCTGTCGTGGGTGCGGTTGACAGTTTCATAGTGTTTCGGTGGTCATAGCGTGAGGGAAACGCCCGGTTACATTCCGAACCCGGAAGCTAAGCCTCACAGCGCCGATGGTACTGCAGGGGGGACCCTGTGGGAGAGTAGGACGCCGCCGAACAATCATTCACAAACAGGCCCCCATCCCTTCGGATGGGGGCCTGTTTGCGTTGCCCAACCTTGCTTCGTAAGACACGCAGGGGGGGATCATATGTGATTCTTGTCATGCGGGAGAGGGCAGAACCGTTTCGGTGAGCGGGGTGGGGCCCAGTTAGCATGTGAACACCCTCCTAGCTCGAAAGATGGACTTGTGACTGTCAACGACGACGTGTTCACGGACTGGAAGAACCGCGAGGAGATCGCGGAGTCGATGATCCCGATCATCGGCCGACTGCACCGGGAGCGGGACGTCACCGTCCTGCTGTACAGCCGTTCCCTGGTGAACAAGTCGGTGGTCAGCATCCTGAAGACCCACCGGTTCGCCCGCCAGATCGCCGGCGAGGAGCTCTCGGTCACCGAGACGCTGCCCTTCCTGCAGGCGCTGACCACCCTGGATCTCGGCCCTTCCCAGATCGACCTCGGCATGCTTGCCGCCACCTACCGCGCCGACAGCCGCGGCCTCTCGGTGGAGCAGTTCACCGCCGAGGCCGTCGCCGGTGCCACGGGTGCCAACAAGATCGAGCGCCGCGAGTCGCCGCGTGACGTCGTCCTCTACGGCTTCGGCCGCATCGGCCGCCTGGTCGCCCGTCTGCTGATCGAGAAGGCCGGCTCCGGCAACGGCCTGCGCCTGCGCGCCATCGTCGTCCGCGGCGGCGGCGACCAGGACATCGTGAAGCGCGCCTCCCTGCTGCGTCGCGACTCCATCCACGGGCAGTTCCAGGGCACGATCACGGTCGACGAGGCGAACAGCACGATCATCGCCAACGGCACCGAGATCAAGGTGATCTACGCCAACGACCCGTCCGAGGTCGACTACACGGTGTACGGGATCCGGGACGCCATCCTGATCGACAACACCGGCAAGTGGCGGGACCGCGAGGGCCTCTCGAAGCACCTCCGCCCCGGCATCGAGAAGGTCGTCCTGACGGCCCCGGGCAAGGGCGACGTGCCCAACATCGTGCACGGCGTCAACCACGACACCATCAAGCCGGACGAGCAGGTCATCTCCTGTGCCTCCTGCACCACCAACGCGATCGTCCCGCCGCTGAAGGCGATGGAGGACGAGTACGGCGTGCTCCGCGGCCACGTGGAGACCGTCCACTCGTTCACCAACGACCAGAACCTGCTGGATAACTACCACAAGGCCGACCGCCGCGGCCGCTCGGCACCGCTGAACATGGTGATCACCGAGACCGGTGCCGCCTCGGCCGTCGCCAAGGCGCTGCCGGACCTCAAGGCGAAGATCACCGGCAGCTCGATCCGGGTGCCCGTGCCGGACGTCTCGATCGCCATCCTGAACCTCCAGCTGGCCCGCGAGACCACCCGCGAGGAGGTCCTCGACTACCTCCGCAACGTGTCGCTGACCTCGTCGCTGAAGCGCCAGATCGACTTCACCACCGCCCCCGACGCGGTGTCGAACGACTTCATCGGCTCGCGCCACGCGTCCATCGTCGACGCCGGCGCCACCAAGGTCGAGGGCGACAACGCCATCCTCTACCTGTGGTACGACAACGAGTTCGGCTACTCCTGCCAGGTCA
The DNA here is from genome assembly GCF_042799475.1 of Kitasatospora sp. NPDC057692. Classification (NCBI taxonomy): domain Bacteria; kingdom Bacillati; phylum Actinomycetota; class Actinomycetes; order Kitasatosporales; family Streptomycetaceae; genus Kitasatospora; species Kitasatospora sp. NPDC057692. The sequence goes on from NZ_JBHVIV010000001.1 coordinate 2,807, forward strand.
TCCGGGTCGTCCAGCACGTCTCGGGCGTCGAGTACCCGACGTACCCCGTCCCGGCGGTCTGATCCGCGGAACGCGCAACGCCTGTGGGGCGGCAACCGGATTCCGGTTGCCGCCCCACAGGCGTTTTCGCGTCCGCCCGGCGGGAGGTTGTTGGAGGAACGTTCACGTCCGCGTGACCTGCTGCTTCGCGGTAGTGGGGGAGGTGGCGCGGAGGTGGCGTCCAGGGCCTGGATACGTGGATTAGTGGTCTATACCAATGCGGTACTGTGGCCCGTGGAGCTGTCAGAAACACGGCTGTGGGGGCCATATGACTGTTCAACAGGTATCTCCTGTTTCCTCTTTGTCTTCTTCCTCTTCCGATTCTCTTGCGCATCTGCCGCAACCGCCCGACGACCAGGAGTTGTACTGGTACTTCGGGCCGCAGCGGAGATGGGTGCTCGTCGCCAGTTCGGCGGCGTTCGTGTTCACGGCCGGGACGATGCTGACCTTCGCGCTGCGGACGCCGGCGCTCTGGGTGTTCCTCGCCGTTCTCGGGCTCAATGTCGTCGCGCTGGCGCTGTCGTCCGTCAACAGCCTGCGCCAGCGGCGGCTCACCCGGCAGTCTCACGAGGTGCTGGTGCACGCGTGGGCGCCGGAGGAACTGCCGACCGTCGACCTGTACCTGCCGACCTGCGGGGAGCCGCTGGACATCCTGGAGAACGCCTACCGGGCGGTCGCCAGAGTGGACTGGCCCGGCGCGCTGACGGTCTGGGTGCTCGACGACGCGGACCGGTCCGAGGTCGCCGAGCTGGCGGCCGCGCACGGGTACCGGTACGTGGTGCGGCCCGACCGGGGGCACCTCAAGAAGGCCGGCAACCTCAATCACGCGCTCACACTGAGCAGTGCCGAGCTGATCGCGATCCTCGACGCCGACTTCGCGCCCCGGCCGGACTTCCTGCGCCACCTGGTGCCGTACTTCGCGGACCCGCGGATCGGCATCGTGCAGAGCCCGCAGTGCTTCGACACCGACGAGTCGATGAGCTGGATCGAGCGCGCCGCGGGTGCCGCGCAGGAGTGGTTCTTCCGCTGGATCCAGCCCTCCCGCGACGCCAGTGACGCCGCCATCTGCTGCGGCAGCAACGCCGTCTACCGGCGCGTCGCGATCGACGCGGCCGGCGGCTTCGCCCGGCTCGACCACAGCGAGGACCTCTTCACCGGCCTCGGCCTGTACGCCAAGGGCTACCGCACGCTGTACGTCCCGGTGCTGGTCGCCAAGGGCACCTCGCCGGACAACCTCGCCTCGTACGTCAACCAGCAGTACCGCTGGGCGATGGGCAACCTGCACCTGCTCGGCTCGCCCGAGCTCAAGCGGATCGGCGCGCCCTGGCGGATGCGGCTCTGCTTCTACGAGGGCATCGTCGGCTACCTGGCCGCCGCCGTGAACGTCTTCGTCGCGCCGCTGCCGCCGCTGGTGATGATGTTCTTCTACCCGGACCAGATCCGGCCCTGGCACGTCCTGCCGATGCTCGCGCCGCTCTGGCTCTGGCACGTGCTGCTGCCGCGGGTCAGCCGGACCCGCTGGCGGATCGAGGTGATCCGCTCCAACGTGCTGATGAGCGTCGCCGCCGGTGTCGCGTTCTGGCACACGCTGCGCGGACGCAGCGCCGCCTGGGTGCCGACCGGTGCGGCAGGTTCCGCGGGTCCCGCCGGTTCCGCCGGCGGGGGCGCTCCCGCCGCGCGCGGCAAGGCGCGGTCCGGCGGGATGGCCCGCAAGGTGGTGCTGCTCTCGCTGGCCTGGCTCGGCGCCTCGCTCGCGGTCGGCGCCCTCGGCCTCGGCCTGGCCGTCGCCGAGTACGGCTGGGGTCCCAACTGGGGCCTCGCGCTCTACCTCGCGGTGCAGGCCCAGATCGGCCTGCCGCTGATCCGCGACCTCCTCGGCGAGGTCCGCGGCAATCGCGGCGAGGGCGCCGCCGCCGGGCCGAAGGCGCCCCGGCCCGGCATGCTGCCCCGCCGCTGGCCCGAGGGGCTGGCCGCCACCGCCACGCTCGTGCTCACCGCTCTGCTCGCGTCCGGCTGGGCCCGCCCGATGCTGCCCTGGCTGGGTTGAAAGGTCGTCGCCATCCATGTCGTCGTCACCGACACCGTCACCGATACCGTCGCCGGTACCGCCTCCCTCCCCGGTCACTGACCCGGTCGCCGACCGGGCCGCCGACCGGGCCGTTCCGGAGCTGCGGCCGGACGCCTTCACCATCCCCGTCCAACGGACGGCCGCCGGTCCGTCCCGCTCGACCGGCCTGTTCGGCCGCGCCGCCTCCCGGGGTTCCGATGCCCCGGGCGCGGCGCCCCGCCGGGCAGGCTTCCGCCCCGACATCGAGGGCCTGCGCGCGGTCGCCGTGCTCGCGGTCCTCGCGTTCCACGCCGCCGTCCCCGGCCTGGCCGGCGGCTTCGTCGGCGTGGACGTCTTCCTCGTCATCTCCGGCTACCTGATCACCGGCCTGCTGCTGCGCGAGGCCACCACGACCGGCCGGATCCGGCTGGGCGAGTTCTTCTCCCGCCGGGCCCGCCGGCTGCTGCCCTCGGCGGCGGTCGTGCTCGGCGCGGTGGCGCTGTTCGGCGCCTGGCTGACCGTGCCGCTGCGGCGCGCCGACCTGGAGTACGACGTGCTCGCGGCGGCGTTCTCGGTCGGCAACTGGCGCTTCGTCGCCCAGCAGACCGACTACCTGGCGGCCGGGCGGGACGAGAGCCCGCTGCTGCACTTCTGGTCACTGGCCGTCGAGGAGCAGTTCTACCTGTTCTGGGGCCCGTTGCTGGCGCTCACCGCCTACCTGGTGCTGCGGGTGGTGCGGCGCGGCCGGTCGGACGGACGCGGGCGGGCGGTGCGTCCGGTCGCGGCCGTGCTCGCCGCCGTGCTGACCGTCGGCTCCTTCGCGCTCTCGCTGCGCTGGACGCACGACTCCGTCTCGCTCGCCTACCTCGGGACGCCGTCCCGGGTCTGGCAGTTCGGGGTCGGCGCGCTGCTCGCCCTGCTGCCCTGGCACCTGCTGAGCGGACCGCGCGTGCTGCGCGTGCTGGTCGGCTGGGGCGGGGCGGCGGCGATCATCGGGTGCGTCCTGGCGTACGACAACACGACCCCGTACCCGGGGTGGGCGGCGCTCGTCCCCACCCTCGGCACGGCCGCCGTCATCCTGGCCGGCACGCCCGGTCGGGACAGGGCCCCCGGTCGGGCCGGTACCTCCGGCTCCGACGGCCCTGGCGGCCTCGGGGTGGACCGGGTGCTCGGCCTGCGCGTGCCGCGGGCGATCGGCCGGCTCTCGTACAACCTGTACCTGTGGCACTGGCCGGTGCTCGTTCTCGTCGGCGCGCGGTTCGGCCCGCTGAGCTGGCCGGTGAAGGTGGCGCTCACCGCTGCCGCCGCACTGCCCGCCGCCGCCGTGATGCGGTGGGTCGAGCGGCCACTGCGGCACAGCCGCACCGTCTCCGAACTCCCGCGCCGGGGCCTGTCGTTGGGCCTCGCCTCGGTGGTCATCCCGGTGGTGCTGGCGCTGGTGGTCGGCTCCGGCACACTGCGGCTGCTCGGGCCGGCGGCCCCGGTCGACCTGCGGGGCCTGCCGCCCGGCGCGGCGGACGGCACCTCGCTGCTGGTGCGCACCGCGGCGGCGGCGAACGGTCCGGCGGTGGTGCCGGACGCCGTCCAGGCCCGCAAGGACTTCCCGCCGGACGGCGAGTGCGAGGTCGCCCCGACCGCCACCACCAGTCCCGACTGCCGCTTCGGCGTCGTCGGCAGCCCGGACCGGATCGTGCTGCTCGGCGACTCGCACGCCGGCCAGTGGTTCTCGGCGCTGCTCGCGATCGCCGCGGAACGGCGCTGGGAACTGGAGGAGCTGGTCAAGCAGGGCTGCCCGCTCCCGGAACTCACGGTGGTGAACCCGCAGTTGGGCCGAACCTACCGCGAGTGCGACACCTGGCGGGCGAACGCGCTGACCCGGCTGAAGGAGGGACCCAAGCCCCGGCTGATCGTCGTCTCCGCCCTGAACCGGTACACCGACGACCGTGAACTGCTGCTCCAGGGCTGGGAGAAGACCCTCACCCCGCTCCGCGAGCTCGGCGTCCCGATCGTCTATGTGCGCGACACCCCGATCCCCGGGACGGACGTGCCGGCCTGCGTGTCGGGCCACACCGACGACCCGGCGGCCTGCGAGTTCCCGCGCGACAAGGCGCTGTGGGCGGACCCGCTCGCCGAGGAGGTCGCGGCCGGGCGGCTGCCGGGTGTGCGCGCGGTGTCGGTGAACGACGTCATCTGCCCCGGCAGCGGCCGCAGTTGCCCGGCGGTGCTGGAGCGCATCCTGCTCTACCGCGACGACGCGCACCTCACCAACGTCGCCACCGTCGTCCTGACGCCGCGCCTGGAGCGGTTGTTGACGGACTCCGGAGCCCTGCCGCCGAAGGCCGCGCCCGGTGCGCCCGCCGTATCCGGTGCGCCCGCCGTGCCCGGCGGTCCGGCCGCGCCCGGCGGCTCCGCCACGGCACCGCCGGTCACGGCGGACGGCTGGACGCAGCTGCTGCGCGACGACTTCGACGGCCCGGCCGGCAGCCGCCCGTCCGAGGTCAACTGGCAGTACGACCTGGGCACCTGCTACCCGGGCTGCCCGGCCCCGCAGTGGGGGACGGGCGAGGTCGAGACGATGACCGACTCGACCGCGAACGTCCGGCTCGACGGCCGGGGCGCGCTGGAGATCGTGCCCACCCGGGACGCGAACGGGCAGTGGTCGTCCGGGCGGATCGAGTCCCGCCGCGCCGACTTCGCCCCGCCGCCCGGCGGCGTGCTGCGGATCGAGGCCGGGATCGCCCTGCCCGACGTCACCGGCTCGGCCGCCTCCGGCTACTGGCCCGCCTTCTGGACCCTCGGCGGCGAGCTGCGCAACGGCTACACCGGCTGGCCGGCGATCGGCGAGCTGGACGTGATGGAGCAGGTCAACGGCCGGGACGCGGTGTTCGGCACGATGCACTGCGGCGTCCTGGACGGCGGCCCCTGCCAGGAGCCCCGGGGCCTGACCTCCGGCGACCAGCCCTGCGGCGCCGAGTGCCGCACCGGCGTCCACCGCTACGCGGTCGAGGTCGACCTGAGGCCGGGCGCCGAGGAGGTCCGCTGGTACCTCGACGGGCGGGAGCACCACCGGGTGCGGGCCGCGCAGATGGACCGCGCGACCTGGGACCGGGCCGTCAACCACGGCCTGTTCCTGATCCTCAACGTCGCCGTCGGCGGCAACCTGCCGACCGCCTTCGGCGGCGCCGTCACCCAGGCCACCGAACCCGGCCACCCGATGCGGGTCGACTACGTCTCCGTCGCCACGAAGCCGTAGCCGCCGACCCGTCGGCAAACACCGGCCCCGGGCCGGGGAGCTCTCCTCGCTCCCCGGCCCGGGGCCGTCCGTCGTCACCGGCCGCCGCCCGCCCCGCAGGTCGCGGTGTCGACCAGGGCCTGGAAGGTGGTGCCGGTGGCCTCGGTCCGGTGGTACGGGTTCACCGACACGACGACCTGGCGTCGCCCGGCCGCGTCGCCCGTCACCAGTGTGCCGTACCCGGGGATGCCGCCGGTGAGGCCCCAGAACTCGCCGCACGCGGTGGGGTAGCGGCTCAGCCCGAGGCCGTAGGTGGCGCCGTGACCGGTGTCGACCTGCTGCTTCATGGCGGCGAGTTCCGCCGGACGAAGCAGCCGGCCGCCGAGCAGCGCGGCGTTGAAGCGGGCCAGGTCCCGGGTGGACGAGATGCCCGCGCCGGCCGGGCCGAACGCCGACGGGTTCAGGAGGGTGACGTCCGCCGGGCCGCCGGGCCGCTCGACGTAGCCGTGCGCGTGCGGCCCGGGGACGTCCGTCGAGGTGAGCGGCATCGAGGTGTCGTGCAGGCCGAGCGGCCGGATGATCCGGCGCTCGATCTCTTCGTCCCAGGTGCGCCCCGTGACGCGCTCGATGATCATCCCGAGCAGGACGTAGTTGGTGTTGGAGTAGTGCCAGCCGGCGCCGGGGGCGTCGTACGGCGGGTGCGCGGTGGCGATCCGCACGAGGTCCAGCGGCCGGTAGGTCGTCCAGCGGCCGACCGCCAGCCAGCGGTCCAGGGCCTCCTCGCCCTGAGTGTCGAACCGCGGGTCGTCGGTGAAGTTGTGGATCCCGCCGGTGTGGTTCAGCAGTTGGCGCACCGTGATCGCGGCGCCGTTCGGCACGAGGCCGGGCAGGTGGCGGTCGATCGGGTCGTCCAGGCCGATCCGGCGCTCGCCGACGAGTTGGAGCACGACCGTGGCGGCGAAGGTCTTGGTGACGCTGCCGATCCGGAACCGGGCGCCGTCCGGCACCGGTGCGCCGGTCGCCAGATCGGCCACCCCGGCCGTCCCCCGCCAGGCGGTGCGGCCGTCCTGCCGGACCTCGGCGAGCACCGCGGACGAGCCGCCCTCCCCGACCACGGCCCGCAGCGCCCGTTGCAGCGCCGCCGGGTCGGCGGCTGGTGCGGCCGCCGCCGAGGCGGTGGGCGTCAGTGCCGCCAGCAGCCCCGCGCCGGCCAGGGCGACGGCGGCCGCCGAGCCGTCGTGCGGTGCGGAGTGCGGCGGGGCGGTTCGGTACGGCGGTGGTGGTCATCTCGGTCCCTCCCGGTGGCGGCCGGACGTCTTCCGGCTGCCTCCAGCCTGCTCGCCGCCGGAGGCCGGGGCCTCCGCCCGAGGTCGTGACCGTCTCCCCCCGTGGAGCCAACCGTTCCGCTCCAGGGGAGGAGCGCGGACCGGTCAGGACACCGTGTCGGCCGGGAAGGGCACGGGGCGGGCCTCGGCGAAGTCGGCCGAGCGGGCGACCTCGCGCCACCTGGTGTCCTAGTCGAGGAGCCGGCGGTCCTGGGCGATGGAGGCCTCGGCCGCGTAGGCCCCGACCGGCAGGTGCTCGGGGACGTCGCGCCGCTTGGCCACCCGCGCGAGGAACTCGGCGGCGCGCACGGCGCCGTCGGTGGGGCCGGCGCCGCCCTGCCGCAGGCAGGTGCTCATGGCGCCGACCGTCGCGGCGTACGCCTCCGGGACGTCGTGGACGGTCATCGAGGAGCCGGCCCAGTCGGTGCGGAACCCGCTCGGCTCGACCACCAGCACCTTCACGCCCCTGATCGGTGACATCGAGCATGAGGAGGTGAGTACGGTCGCCGAACTCATCGACGAGGTCGGCCAGTTGCTCCGGCTGGTGGGCGGTCGCCGCCACCCGGTCGCCGGACTGAAGGGCCGCACGGGTGAGGGCGCGGCCGAAGCCGCGGGACGTGCCGGTGATAAACCAGGTCTGTTCAGCCGCAGACCGCAGCCAGGATGGGACAGGAGACTGCGATCGCGGAGTGAGCACGACGGTGCCCCAGGAGTTTCCCCCCGGCTGGGATCGGGAACGGACTGCGCCCGTGCCCGATCCCAGCCCTTCCGACTATCCGCCACCGGAACACGGTCCTGGCTGAGGAACCGTTCGGCATCGCCCTCGGACCGTTTCGGTCGACAGACCGGATCCCGCCTACAGCACGGTCGGTGGACTGTCCGGGGATCTCCTCGTCATCTGGGGCGCGGCGAGGGTGGCGTGCGCGGACTGAACACCCACACGCCCTGGGAGAGCGTCGCGCCCAGTACTCGGCCTTGTAGCCGTAGCCAGGAGTGCCTTTCCTGAAACGGTGCAAAGTTGTCGTTGGATACGACGACTCCATCGACCTGACTTGCGATGTCCAGTACGAGGGCGTCCCCGCGGCCTTCGGTTCCTGCCGGAGGCTGAACCACGGTGCCGGAGTCGATCGCCTGGTCCACGGTGGCGCGTTCTTCGAGGACGACGTCATGGCGGAGGGTCGCGTCCACCACCACGTGGATGGCGCGTCCTGGAAAGCGCCGCCTCAGTTCGGAGACCCCCTGCTGCAAGCGGGCCATGCTCGGCCGACCGCCGGCTTGGCGGCTGGGTGCCGAGACCCATGCCAGATTGGAACCGTCCACGATCAACGGGGCCGCAGCCTCGCCCCTCGGTCGGGGAGGAGAGGGCTTCGGCCCTCCGGCGGCTGCCGCGTCGGGCTTGCGGGCGCCGGCCGGTGGGATCAGCGGTGGGTGCGTGGGCTTCGGCGGAAGGCCAGGATCGCGAGGTTTGACGGCTGTGAGGGCGTCGAGTTCGCGCGCCACCGCAGGTGGGACGCCGGTACCGCCGAAGCTGTCCACCGTCTGGTCGACAATTGGTTGCGCGCGGCCCGCCAGCCAGGCTTTTACCTGGAGCAGTCCGTCGGCATCGTAGGTGTACTGGAGCCGGAACGACCTGTTGGCGCTGGTGAAGTCGGGTGGGTATCGCAAGGTGAGGGTGTCGAGTTTGACATTGTCCATGTCGTCGAGCGGTCGATCCGGGTCGCCTTCCCATACTTCGATCTTGAGACTGGTCGCCCGTCCGTCGTGCGGCGTGTACGACTTCTCCTGGATCCGAGGCAAAGGGCTGCGACGGGGGATCACTGTGCCGAAGCTCCGGTGACCGGCCTCGTTGGTCACCCTGGTTCCCAGGGCGTGGCAGTTGACCACCTGCACTACGCCGTCCAGCCGGCCGTCCAGCGTAGCCGCGGCGATCGCAGCCCCACGCGCCACGGCTGTCAGGGGATTGCACTTGGCCGGATCCACGAGCACACAATCCAGGGCATCCGCGACGGCATCGCGTACGGCCGGGATCTGGCTGCTGCCGCCGATCATCAGAACCGCGGTGATCTCGTCCGGGTCCATCCGGAGATCGTCCAGGCACTCCTCGACGGGATCGAGAGCCCGTGTGATGAGGTCCTGGATCTCGTTCTCGAACTCGACCTGTGTGATCTCTACGAGACTGCCGCCAGGGGTGGGTATCAGGACGGAGGGCTGTTGCGAGAGCAAGATCTTCGAACGCTCGATGTCCAGGGCGAACTGACGCTCCTGGGAAGGGGTCCAGCGTGGCTGCGGTGGTGTTCGTTCCAGGACCAGACGTCGTAGCCGGGCGTCCAGCTCGATGCCGCCCAGCTTGTTGACACCTCGTGATGCCTTTTCATCGAGGAATCGCAGTCGGCTGTCATGAACCAGGATCGTGGCGTCCATGGTCCCCCCACCCCAGTCGAAGACCAGGAACTGGCCGTCGGCGGCGGAGGGGGGAAGCCCGTGCACGTAGGAGATCGCTGCGGCGGTGGGCTCGTTCAACAGTGCCTTGACTCTGATCCCCGCGAACTTTGCTGCTTCGCGAGTGCGGAACCGCGCCGCGCCGGTGGCATTGGCCGGCACGGTGACCACCGCGCTGTCTATCGTGGTGGCAGCCTCTCGCTCGGCCAGCTCGGCCATCCTGCGGAAGATGCCGGCCGCAGTCGTCGTCGCTGCGAAACGCCGGCCACCCACTGTCACGAATTCCTCGGCGCGTAGAAGGCGCTTGCTGGCTTCCACCGCTTCCTCGGAGCGAAGCTTCGCCTCCCAACCGAAGAGGGTGCCGTTGCGCAGTGAGCTGGTGCCGACCACCGAGGGGAAGAGCAGGTCGAAGCCTGGTCGGCGCCAGTCCGCATCCAAACCGTTCGCGCCCAGCTCAAGGACCTCCGCGTACTCGCCGTTCCATTGGGCCACCACTGAGTTCGTGGTGCCGAAATCGATGCCGGTGGTCGTCACTGTGCCTCGCTCCGTGTGTCCTGTTCACGCTCTTCGGAAGCGGCATCGTGTTGCTCCCGAGGCGGGGATTCCCGGCGCCGGAGCTGACCCCCGAGGACGGTTTGGCCCGTGATCTCGTCACGGTATGCGGGCCGGATGAGTTCGAGGACGGGGCCGTTGCCCTCGGTCACGACGAAGAGGTCCGGTGCCGCAGAAGGGTCGGTCACGCGTCGTAGGCCGAGCTGAGTGAGGTGGTCGTCGATGGCCTGGCGTCCGGTCCGGGAAAGCCCGGTCTCCTCCCACAGTCTTGCGTCGATCTCGCATATCCGCCCGGCCAGTTGGGCACGGGTCCGAAACTCCGCCAGGACGGCGGAGCGGACGGCCGACGCGACCGTGGCGCCGGCTCCCGCGTCACCAAGGTCCTCGCCCATCGTCGACAGGGCGTCCGGGATCGCTGCCGTCAGCCGCCTCACCACCGTTCCGGGCTCCAAGGGTTCGCTCTCGCGCATCCAGGCGGAGGTCGATGCGGGGGTTGCCGGTGACGGAACGGGGTCGGTGCGCGCCCTCCCGGGCTTCGTCCTGCCGGACGTGAAGGCCGATGGAGTCGGTGAGACCCGTGCCCGGCCGCAGTGAGGGCAGGTTGTCCGGGATCCGATCGGCTTCGGGATCCGCTTGCGCAGGACTCGGCCGCGGGACCGGCTCTGTGGTGGGAGTGGCATGAACTGTTGTCCCTGAAGGTGATGACGGGCAGAGAAACGGAACGGCGGGAGTAGGCGGATGATGGAATGTGCGGATGTGTCAACTGCGTCTGCGGACTACGCGGGGAGGAGCGGTCAGGAACTCGTCGAGCAGATCGACGGCTGCCCTGGCACGAAGGGCCTCAATGTCGCCTGAATCGAGCTGGGGTGTGCGTCGCTCAAGAGGCGGCAGTGGAGGAACCAGGAGAGTCGAGCGCTCGTCCGGATCCTGGTAAGGCCTCTCGTCGTGCGGGACCACGAAGACCCCGGCGTCGATGGCACCCACCCGCAGGACGGACTCGATCCGCACTCTGATGTCATTGAGCCGTGCACGCTCCTGAGTGTCGTGCAAGGCCTCCTTCGTGAACTCGCGGTACAGGTCCTCCCAATCGAGAGTCCCATGTGGCAGACCGAGTTCCAGGAAGGGATTGTGCGAGGGGGTGCGGTCATTCCTCTTGGTGGTCTGCCGACGCCTCACCACGATCAGATTCGATTCCAGTCGGCTGCGACCGTCGGACGACCCGGAGGGTAGATCTCCCGCAGGGGCCGGAGGAAGGATCGCCAGAGCCCGGAGCAGCGTCTGTTCCGCCTCCGCGAGCCTGTCGTTGCAGAAGGCGCGGTAGGCATCCAGATTGAGGACCTCGGCCAGGTAGTCCGGCTCGGCCTCTGCCTCGCCCATCCTCAGGAGACGGAGGGTCTGTGTTGCGGCACTCTGGTGTTGGCCGTCGTGGATCAACTGACGGGCTCGGCGCAGTGCAGCCCAGGCATGGAACGGGCTGAGCCGGGGATCAATGGCCTCCTGCGGTCGCCAGAGTGCTTCCATGAGCAGCCACAACCCGCGGTCGGCCAGCATATGGGGCGGCCAACTGCCGAGGCTGCAATAGGATCTGAGGTTGCGCAGCGATATGCGTTGGACCTCGGGCAGCATCCCTTCCAGCTCGCCCAGATGGTGGGTCTCGCCGGCTGTCAGGCTGACCAGGTGGTCGTAGAGGTCCGATCCCGGGCTGTCTGCACCGGGCTCCGGGAGTACCCAGCCGCTGACAAAGGCATGGCGTCGATCGAACGACGGCCAGGTCAGTTCCTCCGCTTGCGCCGGTCTCAACTGGGCCGGATCCGTCCGGGCCCTGAGGTAGGGGCCTTCCTCCGGGGGGCGGGCGGCCCAGGGGCGATCGGACCCGCCGAGTGCCCCGATGTCGATCAGGGTGTCCACGACCGGCAGCGGCAGCAGGGCCAGTTGGGTTTCGAGGTGCTTGCGTACGCTGGGGGTCGGCCGACCTGTGGTGATCGAGACGAACAGTTCATAGGCGGCGCCGGCGTCCCCGGAATGCGGCGCATGGACCAGCCGGCGCGCAGGCGCAGTCGAGGTGAGAATGCCGAGACGCCCGGCAGCTCCGGGAGTGAGCCACTCTATCCGGGCCTCGCGGAGCGTGCGCAGATGCCGCAGGACCTCCATCGCCGGGCGCTTCCGGAGCTCGCGTGCGACTGCCGCCGGCAAGTCTTCACCGGGCTCGCCCTCCAGCGCAGCGGTTATGGCACGGGTGCGCTCAGGGGCGGGCGGCGCAGGCTGTTCGAAAGTTGTCGAGAGCTCCTTGAGTATGCCGAGCAGAGCCTCGACGGATTCCGCACCGTTGACTCCCACGAGCCGCCACCGGCGCAGGGTGAAGCCGCTCGGCCTGCCTTCCGGAGGTTTCTTCTGCCTGCGGCGTTCTTCCTGGGCGGCGAGCCTCTTCACCTCGGCCGCGTTGGCTTCCAGTTCGGCTGACACCGGATCGACAGGACTGAACACGGGATCAGGCTACGCATGCTGACATGCCTGGATCGGTAGGTCTGCCGATCATTCATCTGATCGATATCTTCGGCGCACGGTGCCAAGTCCCAGCTGTGAGCGGATCACTGCCGGAACCGTCGGCCATCCCTATCGGCCTCACAAGTCCAGGCACCTCTGCGGGGGTTCGGCCTCCTTGAGCCGTCGGAGCGGGAAGTCGTGGAGATCGGGGAGGCGCCCGGCACGCTCGTGCGCCTCCCCGGGGAACAACTTCCAGGAAGGGTCGACCAGTTGATCAGCGGGGCAGGAAGCGGCTGGGTTCGCCGTGCCAGGAGACGCTGAGGGCGTCACGAGCGCGTGTTGTCGCGACGAAGAGCAGGGCACGCGCCTTGCGGAGCTCGCGCTGGTACCGGGCGTTGTCGGTGGTTCGGTACTGCTCGATGAAGGTCCGGGGAAGGATGCCCTCTCCGGCCGCGGCGATCGCGAGCCGCTGGTATTCGAGGCCCTTGAAACGGTGCATCGTCCCGACGTGGACCTCGCCCTCGCCGCGCGGTCCCTCCTTGGTGAGTTCGGCGCAGGTGATGCCGGCCGTGGTGGTCAGGTAGTACATGACCTCGTTGACCTTGTTGCGGTCGGCGACACAGACGGCCATCAGGCCGCGGCCGTCGCGGGCGGTCCGTCCGGTCTCGTCGGTGGTGAGTTCGGTCCGCCAGGTCCGGAGGGTCTCGGCCAGTCCGCCGAGTTCCTCGGCCCAGGTGGGGTATCCGGCCAGGACGGGATCGGGGCCGCTCAGCACGGAGCGGAAGCCCGCGAGGTTGTCCCGGCCGTCGTCGAGGTCGTCGAACTCCACGTCCTTGCCGGTGACGACGGTGATGGCCTTGCTCAGGATCTCCTTGGTGGTGCGGTAGCTGAGGGTGAGGCGGCTGGAGCGGCCCCGGATGTTGATGCCGACGGCGCCGAGCGACACCTGGTTGTCGTAGATGCGCTGGTGGGTGTCGCCGGCGATGAAGAGGTCGTCGGGGCCGTCCGCGACCATGGCGCGGAGCATCTTCCAGTGCGCGGGGCTGAGGTCCTGGGCCTCGTCGACGACGATGTGCCGGTAGCGGTGGTGGAGGTAGCGCATGCCCGACTCCGCGTCACGGTGGATCAGATCCTGGGCGCCGATCTGCTCCTTGTAGTCGGCACGGGCGCGGACCTTCGCTGCGCGGCCGATCTCGAACCGGGCGGCGCGCTCGGCGGCCTGGCTCCAGGTCTCCATGTTCAGTTTGTCGAGGCGGGCGGCGAACTGGTCCAGCAGCTTCCACACCGCGGTGCGCTCCGAGCGGTTCAGCGGCCGACCGCGCCCCGCCCGCCGGGCCTGGAGGTACGCCGTGCGGGTCGGAACGGCCTGGCCGAGGACGACCTGCTCCCATTCCTCCAGCAGGAACTCGGGTTCCCAGCCGCGTTCGTCGAGCTCCAGGAGCATGTCCCGCAGCTCCTTCAGCACGACCGGGTTCTCCACCCGGCCGCGGGTACGGCCCGCGAGGCTGTTCTCGGCGAGGACCCGGGCGGTGAGCTGGTCGATGTGGGCGACCTCGACCCGCGCGAGCCGCTCGGGTTCCAGCAGGGAGGCGAGCCGGGCCCGGAGGTCGGTGGTGAGGTTCTTGGTGAAGGTGGTGAGCAGGATCGGCTTGTCCTCGCCCGGCGACAGCCGCTCGGCGAGGTGCGCGACCCGGTGCAGGGCGACGACGGTCTTGCCGGTGCCGGGTCCGCCGGAGACCCTGGCGGGGCCGCTGTAGGCACGGTTGGCCAGCTTGGCCTGGGTGGGGTGGAGGAAGACCTTCCAAGCGCGGAAGTCGCCCTCCCCGATCGCGGCGGCGAGCGCCGCGTCCGAGGTGACCACGGTGACGGTCGTGCGGGCCAGGGCCGCGTCGAAGTCCTCGGGGTTGGGCCGTTCCTCCAGCTCCACCGGGGCGGTGATCTCCCGGCGTACGTCGTCGAGCGGGATCCCGGCGGCCAGGCCGTAGAGCACGTCCTTGGTGAGCAGCGGGGCGCCCTGGACGAGCTGGTCGAGTTCCTCACTGGTGGTGACGACCAACGCCAGCTCGACCAGAGCCTCGGCGACGCCCAGCTCGCGCAGCAGCTCGGCGTCGTAGGCGGCGAGCAGCGGCGCCGCCAGCTCCGCTGCCGGGTCGACCGGGGTGGGCGTGGGCGCAGGGGCGGCCGGGACCTCGTCCGGCTCGGCCTCGGGTTCGGCCGGCGTGAGCGCGATGCCGGCCCTGCGCAGCGCGCTCTCGCCGACCACGGACAGGTCGACGAACTCGATCTCGCCGGTGACCCGGTTGACGGCCACGGACAGCTGCTCGTACACGTCACGGCGGTGCCGTACCGCGATGGCCAGCCAGCTCTCCACACCATCGGCGTGGACCCCCGTACGGGTGAGCAGGACGCGGTACGAGGCGTTGAGGCGCGCGGAGAAGATCCGGCCGTCGCCCTTCAGCGGTTTGAGACGGAGCTCCGAGTGCCAGGGGTCCTGCCGGAAGATCCGGCTGAAGTCGTAGAACTTGCCCTTCACCTGGTGGTCGAGCTTGTAGAGCTCCTGTTCGGCCTTCTGATACAGGCTGAGCCGGGCGGTCATCGCAGAGAGCCTTCCACGTCGTGCGGCGCGTCGGAGGAGGACGCGTCGGGGAGCAGGGAGTAGAGGGTGTCCAGGTGGTCGAGCCAGTCGGCCGCCGTGCGGGCCGTCCATCCCGCGGCCCGGTAGGCGGCGATGCGCCGCTCGGTCTCGTCGTCCGCCGCGTCGTCGGGTTCGCCGGGCAGCCGCGGCGGGACCGGCAGGACGGCGACCTTGACGGCGTCGTCGGCCCAGGCGAAGTCCGCCGGCCACCGGCTGTCGCCGAGCTCGTAGCCGAACTCGGTCGGGGCCGACTTGCCGTGGTCGGCGAGCCGGACCGCCAGATCGAGCAGGGCGGCCTCCTCGTCCGGGTCGATCTCCGGCAGGAAGTCGTTGTCCCAGGTACGGTCCCGGAGCAGCACGACGACCTTCTCCTCGAAGGGGGAGAGGGCGGGGGACGGCGGTTCGGCCGGGGCCTGCGCCGCGTTCAGGGACTCCAGCTCGCCCGCGCCGCCGCACACGGCGAGCGCTTCGAACGGGAACTCCGCTGCCTGGCCGGTCGTCAGCTGGACGCCGTCGCCGCCGGCTCGGGGCAGGAACTGGAGCAGGTTGGACCAGTACAGCCAGGCCCGCCAGCGCTGCTTGTGCTCGTCGGTGTCCAAGGCGGCCGGGTCGTCGTCCAGGCAGGCGAGCACCGTCCAGGCCGGCGCCTGCTGATCGGCGTCGCGCACGGCGAGCACGAGGGGCAGGCCGTTGGTGTCGGTGCTGCGCAGGACGTGCACCGGTTCGACCGGGCCGTCGTCGCCGTTCGTTCCGCCGGTGGGCACGCCGAGGGCCGTCCGCAGGGTCTTCACGAGGACACCGCGCCGGTCGGCGGATCCGGCGAGCACGGTGCCGGGGTGCGCGGTCAGACCGCTGACCAGGGCGTTGGCCCGGCGGGCCCACAAGCGGGGCGCCGGGTCGCGGAGGTACCCGAACAGGGTGTCGATCGGGTTGGTGTGGACCGCGCCCGCCAGCTGCGGCCGGCTGCCGCCCAGTTCCTCGTAGACACCCTTCGCCGCCTCCTGGGCGGCCCACTCGTACGGGGGCCAGACAGGCGCACTCCGGGTCGGGCGCCCCTCGAACAGGTCGAGGTCGTCCCAGGTGAGCTGGAACACCACCGATCCGTCCGCGCGCAGCCCGGTGCGGGCCGCGGCGTCGGTGGCGAGGCGGTTGTGCTCCCTGCTGGCGTGGTAGCGGCGCCCGTCGAGGTACACCTTGACGCTGCCGGCGGGGCCGTTGATCCGGGTGAAGGTGAAGTCCGTCCGCGTTCCGGCCACGCGTTCCTGCGCGGTCAGCCGCCAGTGCAGCCGCCCGTCCCCACCACTGATCTTCAGCTGGCCACTGGCGCGGCCGTCCTCCTCCAGAACGGCGTCCTCGCTCTTCTCGCTCCACGTCCGCAGCGCGGCGAGGAAGCGGGCCTCCAGGTCGGACTCGACCTGGCGGTCCAGGCCGATCAGACCGGTCGAGGCGAGCGCGGTGGTCTTCCAGGCGTCGGCACCCTCCCGGTCGAAGAGCAGCGATTCCAGCAGTGCCAGCGCCTCCAACCGGGAGACCTTCGCCTGGAAGCGCTCGGCGGTGTACCGGTAGAGGCAGCGGTGGCAGGCCCGACGGTGCTCCTCGTCCTTGCAGGCGCAGTCGAGCAGCGCCTCTCGGGCCTTGAGCAGGGTGGCCCGGAACACGGCGGGGTCGGTCAGCCGGTGCAGGTACCCGGTGCCGCCGGGCAGGGCGTCGAACAGCACCAGGAACCAGCGCCGCTCACCGGTGCCGCTGTCCGGCATCGAGGCCAGCGTGTGCTCCAGGTGCTGGGGGTCGCCGCCGAACTGCTTGTCCACGCCGAGCCGCAGCGCCGCCCGGAAGGAGTGGATCTTTTCCTCGACCAGGACGGTCGCGGCCGGCAGCAGGACGCGCAGCGCCTCCGTGCGCAGCTCGTGGCCCAGCAGGACGGGCAGCTGCTCGGCCTCGGAGGCCTTTCCGCGGCGCACCGGGCACCACGGCCGGTGGTGCTTGAGCCGGGGGTCGCGGGCGGCGGAGGTGCTCAGTTCGTCGGTGTCGTGATCGAACACCGGCCGGCCGTCGGCGGTCGCGGCGCCACAGCCGGTGCAGACGTGGAACGGGTTGAGCCGCACCGTGTGCCCGGCGAACTCGTCGGCCGCGGGGATGTCGAAGCGGGCCGGGCCCACGTTCACGGTGCGGATCACGGCCGTGCGGGAGAAGTCCACACCGAAGGTCTCGGTCGTGTGCCGCCACGAGCCGGGCTCCAGCGACTCCTCCGGGATGTCGACGGCGTGCACGACCTCGTAGAAGCGCGGGTCGCGCTCGTCCCGGTCGTCCCGGATCCGGGCATCGTCGCGCTTGTCCCGGGCCGTCACCAGGCGGGGCTGGACGACCTTGAACAGGCACGAGCCGTCGTCCGCTATCGCCCCGCTGCCGCAGCGCGGGCAGGCCGACCGGTCGCCCTCCGCGCCCGAGGTCCGTACGTAGCCGCACTGGGGGCAGACCCGCCAGGTCTGCCAGCCCGGCTGGGAGGCGGTGCCGATGTCGACGCCGGTGATTTCGTGCCGGTACCGGTTGACGTAGAAGGTGTTCCCTGGTGCCAGTTCGGTCAGCGCGAGGCGCTGCGGCCGTTCGTAGGGGCGCAGCTCGGAGTCGTACGAAGGGCGTTCGCCCGGGGGCTTCTCCTCGGGCCAGTACAGCGTCGCCTCCAGGATGGTGGACGCGTCGACCAGCGCGTAGTTGGGCAGCAGCCCGAGCTCCACCAGGGCGCCCTGGCCCGGGGTCTCCTCCAGCAGCTTGCCGAGCTGCTTGCCCACGCCGCGCCGCTCGGCCTCCAGCTCGGCCTTCTGCCGGGCCTCCTCGGGGTCGGCGTCGTGCAGCTCGGCGACGGCCGCGTTGATGTGGGTGATCCGGGTGCGCAGGGTTTCCTCGCGCGCCGCCCAGGCACGGCCGGCCTGCTCGATCGCGCCCCGCACACCGCCGGTCGCGTAGGCCCGGAGATCGGCGGCGGCCTGGTCGCTCACTCCGGTGGGGAACAGCGCCAGGAACCCCGTGACGGCGGCCTCGCCGTGGGTGAGGGCCGCCTCGGTCAGGTCGGCCAGGTAGCCGTCCGGGCCGAACAGCTCCTTGGCCTTGCGGGGGAGACCGGGCAGGACCCGCCCCCCGTGGCCGGTCAGACGGCCGCGGGCCGCGAGGTCCAGCAGGTGCGCGAGGTACTGGCGGCGCAGGATCTCCACCGCGGAGAGGTGGCAGCCGGGCGGGGTGATCGGACCGGCGATCATGTCCTTGGGGCGGTCCAGGTAGTAGAGGTCCCGCTTGCGCCGCTCCGGGATGGTCAGCAGGAAGGCGTTGCCAGTGTGCCGACCCGCCCGGCCGACCCGCTGTGCGTAGTTCGCCGAGGTGCGCGGCAGCGAGGCGAGCACCACGGCGGAAAGGTCGCCGATGTCGATGCCCAGCTCCAGGGTGGGCGTGCAGGACAGCACATTGGGGTCGTTGAAGGCCCGCCCGTCGCTCCGCTTGCGGCGGAACGCCGCCTCGACGGTCTCGCGCTGCTCGCGGTTCAGCATGCCGGTGTGCTCGGCCGTCACCACCTGGTACGGGCCCGCGCTGTGGTAGAGGCGGCGGTAGTAGTCCTCGCGGAACTGCCGGTCCCGGGCGTGCACGTCCGCCTCGCGGGCGTGGGTACCGGCCACCAGCCGTCCGGTGGAGCAGCGGTAGGACGGGCACGGCGCGTCGTGCCACTGGGCGAGCAGGGACGGGTGCACGGTCTGCTCCCAGAAGCAGACCCGGCAGCGCACGTACGCCGTCTCCACGTCCTCGTCGGACAGCAGCAGGGCGTCGATCGCCCCGGGCTGGAGGCCGTGGATCCGGGTGGCGCCGTCCTTCGCGGTGCGCACGGACAGCAGACCGGCGTCGTGCAGGGCGGGCAGCAGCGCGCCCCAGAAGGCGGGCGACTGCTCGCGCGGCAGGCCGAGGGTCCGCCCGGCCCAGCGCTCGTGCCAGGCGAGCCGGCCGCTCACCACGTCGAACTCGCTGCCGTCCTTCGGGCCGGAGAGCAGGAAGACCGGGGCGGCGACGCCCTTCGGGAAGGCCGGCATGCCCTGCGGACGCCGCCCCCACACGAAGTAGCGGCTGGTTCCGGTCTCGGAGAGGTACTGCTCCAGCCAGCGGTGCTTGATCGCGCCGCGCCAGCGCAGCCGCTCCAGGAAGACCCGCAGGAACGCCAGGTAGCGGGCGTCGTCGAGCGGCTCCAGCGTGTCCGCGTGCCCGCTCGACGTGTGCGCCTCGCGGACGAGCGCGACGGCCGCCGCCGGGTCGGTGAGGCGAACGTGCGCGGCCGCGGTGCGGGTGAGCTCCAGGGTGCGGCCCTGGCGGGCCCGCAGGCCGAACTCCATCAGGGTCTGGAAGGCCAGCCGCTCGCCGATCAGCTGCCAGGTGGCCTTGTCGCCCTTGGACTTCCCGGACAGCAGCCGGGCGACGCCGCGCAGGTCGTGCAGGTCCGGCGGGACGACCGCGACCAGGGTGTCGGGGTCGGTGCTGTCCGCGATCACCTCGGCGATCAGGTCGTTCAGCGCCGTCGGCCGGTCCTGCGACAGGTGTGCCACCAGCAGGGCCCGCAGCGAGAAGGTGTAGGAGCGGTTGGCGACGAAGCCGGCCCGGTGCGCCGCGTCCTGCACCGAGTCGTTGAACATCAGGGTCTTGCGCTCGTCGGCCTTCTCGTCGAGCTCGCCGCCGGTGAACAGCCGGGTGATGGAGGCCGCCGCGAGCGCCGCCTGACCGGTACCGAGGTAGCGGACGGCGTTGCGCTCGCCGCAGGCCGGGCACCAGTCCTCCTTGGCCGCGGTGTTGGCAGTGGCACCCCGGTTGACCAGGACGAAGGCGGAGTCGGGCGTGCCGACGCGTGGTTCGCCCGTCTCCGGGTCGAAGTCGGTGAGCGGATCGGGCAGACGGAGACGGCGCCTACCGCCGTCCAGCACCATCAGGTCCCCGCCGGCGCCGTGCAGCTGCCCGCCCCGGGCACCCCGGGCCGAGGCCGCCACGGGCGCCTCGGCGGAGGCCCGCCGGGCCTCCGCGTCGGTGGCGGCGATCAGGTTCCGCACCCGGATCCGGTCCTGGCTGGTGGAGGCCCGGCGGATCTTCGACGGGGTGACCTCCACCTCCAGGTCGTCGCTCTCCGGGGTGAACACCGCCCAGCCGGAGCGCCCGCAGTCACGGCAGTAGACCGCGGGGAGGAAGAGGTTGGCGCTCTCCCCGCCGTTGGCGGTCGTCATCGGGGCGCTGCGCACCGTCTCCGGCGCGCCCGCCTGCGAGGCGTCGCCGGCGTCCCACTGGAACTGGGCGCGGGGCCAGGGCAGCACTCCGCGCAGCACCCGGGACACCGACCGGGCCCACTGGTGCACCTCGATCTGGACCAGCGGCCGGGGCGTGCCGGTGCGGGACTCCGGTGCGCGGGCGGTGGACAGCAGGGCGACGAACCTGGCCAGTGCCTCGGCGGCCTGCTCGGGTCGCTGGGTGATCGCCTGGCCCCAGGAGTAGGCACCCGCGCGCCAGAGGACGGCGAGGACCTCGTCGACGGACTTCAGCTCGCCGTTGAGTGCCGTCATCACGGCCTGGGTCAGGATGTGCCTCTTCAGGCGCGCGCCGAGCTCGAAGCGGTCGAGGCCGCGCTCGCCGGTGAAGGCCTCCGCGAGGGCGTCGAACGCCGCTTCGCTCAGCGTCGGATCGGCCATCGCGGCGAGCTTGTCCGGAGTCGGCACCGGCAGCGGGTCGATCGATTCGGAGGGGATGAACTCCTCGGGGGAGAGGCGCTGTTCGCCGACGACTGCGTCCGCGGTGAACGGCGTGCCGAACACCTCGCCCGCCACCTGGAGCATCGCCTCCGCGCTGTCCGGGCCGGAGTCGGAGGAGAGGGTGGCCGAGGTCGCGACCGGGCAGATCGTGCCCAGCGGACGGTCCGGCTCGGACACGCCGAGCGCGGAGGCCAGGCGGCGCAGCAGCATCGCGACGTCGGTGCCCTGCGCGCCGTCGAAGGTGTGGAACTCGTCGACCACGACGTAGCGCAGGTCCGCCCCGCCCCAGAGCGGGGCGTCGTCGCTGCGCTGGAGGAGCAGGTCGAGCATCTTGTAGTTGGTGATCAGGATGTCGGGCGGGGAGCTCTGCATCGAGGCCCGGTTGGTCTCGACCCGCTCGTAGCGGGTCTTGGAGATGTCGCCGATGTAGAGACCGGCGGTGACGGCGGAGAGCCCGTCGTTGTTGCGGAGGTAGTCGTTGATGCGCAGGGCCTGGTCGGTGGCCAGCGCGTTCATGGGGTAGAGGAGGACGGCCTTCACGCCGTACCGGCCGGCGGTCTTCTCGCGGCGGCAGTGGTCGAGGACGGGGACGAGGAAGGACTCCGTCTTGCCGGAGCCGGTGCCGGTGGTGACCATCGTCGGCTGCGGTGTGCGGCCGTGGGCCGAGCTGAGCCGGGCGAAGGCGCGGGCCTGGTGCGCGTAGGGCGTCCAGCCGTTGCCCGGTGCCCAGTCGAGGGAGGCGCGCCAGGACGGGTCGGCCTGGAGGAAGGGGGTGCGGATCCGCAGGAACGGGCCCCGGAACATGCCGGTGGTCTCGTCGCCGAGGAAGCTGTGCAGCGCGAGCCGCGCGCCCTCGTCCGTCAGTGCGTAGGTGGTCGAGAGGTACTGCAGCAGGCTCTCCTTGAGCGCCCGCGCCTCCAGCGTCGGCCTCACGGTGTGACGGTCCCCCTCGTGGTTCTTCCCCGCCGGGTGTTCGGGTGGTGCTCGCGGGGTGAAGTTTACGGTCGGACACGGACAGTCGCCGTGGCCGGGGCCCGGGGGCGTCTCGGGGCCGCCCGTCGGGTCCCCGAGCCTACTGCGGGGGCGGGTGGGACAAGGGGGTCGTGGCGGAATCGGAATCGGGCGTTCGTGCGGGTCGGGGTGGCTCGGCCGCGAGGGCGGCTGCTCTTCCCCGGGGGTGGCGTGTGCGTGTGCTACTGGGGGTGGGCGGGGGCGATGGTGCACCAGACGGCCTTGCCGATGCCGTCGGGGCGGGGGAAGCAGCCCCAACTGTGGGAGAGGCGGTCGACGAGGAACAGCCCGCGCCCGGCCTCGGCGTCGAGGCCGGGCTGCTTGGTGGTGGCGACGGTGGAGGGGAAGGGACGGCCGGCGTCGTGCACCTCGATGCGCAGTTCGGCGGGCGAGAGCGCGAAGCGCACGAGGAGCAGCCGGTCGGCGGGCACCCGGGCGTGCTGCACGGCATTGGTGACCAGCTCGCTGAGCAGCAGCTCGCCGGTCGACGAGAAGAGGTCAGCGAGCCCGGGCGGGGAGGAACGGAGGAAGTCGAGGAGGAGCCGGCGGGCGACGCCGACGGAACGGCGGTGCTTGGGCAGCCAGGTGGACTGCTCGTGGGGCGAGGGGGAGGGGACCGGGGGGAGGTTGTTGCAGACGTCGGACACGGCTGATCACCCTTCGGTGGTGCGAGTGGTGTGACGGCCGGGGTCGGTGGGCAGGCACCCGTGCCGTGGATCGGGCATGGGGATGCCCGGCCGAAGATCGCCGCGATCACCGTGTGTCGAGCGATCAACTACATGGTGTAGCTTGCACCTGGAGTCGTGCAGATTGCAATAAGCCAATATGCACAGTTGCAGATTGGCTAGTCTGGAGCAGACGGTCCGTCAGCAGTCAGACTTGGACCAGCAGGAGAGGGCAGCGCATGACTGAAGAACTGCGCCCGACGGTGCGAGGCCGCCGCCTGGGCTCGGAGTTGCGAAGGCTTCGCGAGACAGCGGGCCGAACGACCGAGGAGGCTGCGGGCGCGCTGAAGTGCTCGCGAGCCAAGATCAGCCGGATAGAGACCGGGGCGGTCGGGATCAGGCGACTGGACCTGGGCATCCTGCTGGACCTCTATGGAGTGACGAGCCTGGAGGCCAGGGACAGCCTTGAGGATTTGGCCAAGAACACCAAGAAACGAGGCTGGTGGCACGACTACGGGGACACCGTTCCACCTGCCTATGCCGATTTCCTCGGGCTTGAGGGTGACGCTCGGTACATCCGCACGTGGCAGCCCCTGGTGCTTCCCGGTCTGTTGCAGACCGAGGACTACGCGCGGGCCTTGCTCCAGGCGAACCCGGCTGCTGTGCGTCCCGAGCGGATCGACCAACTCGTCAAGATCCGCATGGAGCGCAAGAGTGTGCTCTCGAAGCCAGACGCGGCACGGTTCTGGGCGATCATCTGGGAGCCGGCGCTGCGGTGCCCCGTAGGTGGTCAGGCTGTATGGAAGGCGCAGCTTCGACATTTGGCGGAGGTCGCCCAGTTCCCCAACGTCACGCTGCAGGTCGTTCCGCTCGACGTCGGCGCGACCGCAGGTGCCTGCGGCGCGTTCGTGATGTTCGGGTTCACGGACTCCCCGGCTCCCGGAGCCGTGTTCCTGGAGACGTTGACGAGCAGCCACTACCTGGAGCAGGAGGCCGAACTCGACGGCTACGGACTGGTCTTCGAGTGCCTCCGCTCATCGGCGCTGAATCCCGCCGAGTCGCTGGATAGGATCGCTGCCGTAGAGGCGGAAGCGTGAATACGGGAACGGACCGGAAGAGGTAGGCGCATGACCGTGCCGGAGATGGCCGTTCAGGGCTGGCACAAGAGCAGCTACAGCGCACAGGCCAACGACTGTGTGGAGACGGGTCCTGTTGTGGTCGGCGGGATGGCTGTGCGTGATTCGAAGGATCCCGAGGGGCCTGCGCTGCTGTTCGCCGCTGATGCGTGGGCGGCGTTCGTCGAAGGGCTGAAGGCGGGGGAGTTCCCGCTCGCCTGACGGGGCCGGGTGTGGGGGCCGCGGTGGACCACGACCCCCACAGCCCGGGAAACGTTAGCGTGGGGCCGGACGACGGAAAGAGGTAGGCGCATGACCGTGCGGGATACAGCCGATCGGGTTTGGCACAAGAGCACTTACAGCGGGCCGGACAACGAGTGCGTAGAGGTGGCCAATGGCTTGCTCGGGGTCGTACCGGTCCGCGACTCGAAGGACCCCGAAGGTCCTGCGCTGCTGTTCACAGCCGAGGAGTGGGCGGCGTTCGTTGTCGGGCTGAAGGCGGGGGAGTTCCCGCTCGCCTGATTCCGGTCGGGGTGCGGCTGGCTGCTACCAGGCGGTCAGATCGTCGAGGAAGTCGCGGTAGGAGTGGTTGCTGCCGGTGGGCTTCGCCGGCGCGTGACCGAGGCGGACAGCGGCCTGAACGACCGTCTGGCTGTCGCTCTCCCTGTAGGGCGGCTTCCCGAGCCGGCGCTGCAACTCCTCCTTCGGGTTGCGTATCTGCGCGGTGTCCCGATTCCGGAGCTGCTGAGGCACCGTCCACCCCGCGTGGACCTCTGGAAAGGCGTCGGGGAACAGCAGCAGCCAACCCTCCGTCTCCCAGGTCGCCAGCGCGAGGGCGAGCGGTGCGGGGCAGCGGTCGGCGAACTCGGCCCGCAGTTTGGCGCGTACGGCGTCGTAGCTGCGGCGCGAGACGTCGTCGAGGTCGAGGTGCATGGCGAGGCCGTGCAGGTCCGCCTTCTCCTTGGCCGCGAGTGCTTTGGCCTTCTGGACGATCTTCGTCACCCGGGAGGAGAGGTTCGTTCCGGTGGCGTCCTTCAGGGCGACCGGGTCATTGATGGACGCGACCTTGCCGGTGAAGGCGCGCAGATGAGCCCTGACGAGGTGGGTGAGCGCCTCCCGGTCATTCGTGCTCTCGCCCGCGACGACGATGATCCGGGCCTTGCTACCGCTGCCCTTTACGCCTTTGGATGGCTTGCTCACAAGCCGCCGCCCAGGGCACCGGAGAACCACAGCTCGCCGAGTGGAAGCCCTTCGCTGGCGGTGCGGATCTCGCGCACCTCGTCAGCACTGAGCGACGGAATGCGTGAAGCGCCGTAATGGTCGCGCTCGCAGACCACGAACTCCTCAGGTTCGAGCCGGTCCACTAGGGCGGGAGAGTGCGTCGTCACGATGAACTGACTGCGTTCACTCGCCTCGCGCAGGCGCTCGACGAGCAATTCGAGTGCCTGCGGGTGCAGGCCGTGGTCCAGCTCCTCCACGCACGTGAGTGCGGGCGGCGCCGGGTCGTAGAGCATGGCAAGCAGGCTCAGGAGGCGCACTGTCCCGAAGGAGGCATCGGCGAGCGAGGTCGGGCGCCGTAGACCCTGCTCGGAGAGCTGGACCTCAACATATTCACCAGCTCCACCGATCGTGGCAAAGTTGATGTCCTCCAGGTTCGGAAGAGCAACCCGGGCATCCTCGACCAGCCTGTTCCAAGCTGTCTCGTCGTGTGCTGCGAGATTGGTCAAGAAGAGAGCAAGGTTGGCGGCGTTGTGTCCCAGTTGCACTGGACGGCTGTGCGGTACACCCGTGATGAGCATCTGTCGTGCGGTACTGGTGCCTCTCCGGACCGGCCGGGTCAGAGACGGGCCGGCCGGCACTCGTTGAGGTGTGCGAGCCGCAGCCACATTCACGTCGAACACTCGGAAGGACGACAGCACCTCTGCAATGGTCGCCACCTCCTGCCCGCCCTCGGTCGGAGCGAGTCGCGGAAGGGTGGAGAGGCCGCTGCTGAGCTTTCGAATTCCGAGGCTTCGTTCCCCTGAATCCTCGATGTCGTCGGACGCCGTATGCCCGATCGTGTCAGTAACCACCGCTTCCTCACCTGAGACAGTGATTCGTCGGCCTCTGCCCTTGTTCCGCTTGAACGTGAACGACTCGCTGCGGCTGATGCTGTAGCCCTCGATGGCGCGCTTGTTGCCGCGCCGGTTGATGGTCAGCTGGTACTCGTCGGGAGCCGCAGCCGACGCGTGGGACGTCCACCGTGCCTGCAATCGGATGCGCATCATCGTCGGCGGGCGGTCGCCGCCCCAGAACGCCAGCTCGTCAAAGCCTCCCCGTGACGAGAGAGCGGGGTCGAGGTCGGTGTTGATGATGTCCGCGAGGAAGCGGAACACCTGGAGCACGTTCGACTTGCCCACGCCGTTCGGACCGACCAGGACGGTCAGGCCGCCGAGGGGCAGGGAGATCCGCTGAAGGCTGCGGAAGTTCTCCACGTCGAGTCGGAGAAGCCGGCGGTCTGTCATGGCCTGACCTTACTGTCATCGTCGGACACCGCCACAGAGGCGCCCGGCACCTCCTGTCGCACCGGATCCCACTTGCCGCGGGCCACCTCTGCGTCCAGGCGCGCCTGGAAAACGGCGTGCGCCTCGCGCATCTCGCGCTCGCGGTCGGCCTTGTAGAAGGGCGCGGTGTAGCCGTCGGGGACGGGTGCGTTGTCCGGGTCGGCGAGGTAGGCAGTGAGCTGGGCGAAGCTCTCCTTGGACTGGCGCTGCCCGATCGTGCGGGCATTGCCGGCCAGCTTCCAGCCCTCCGCGTCGAACCAGGTGACGGCCTCGTACTTCTGGAGAACGGGGAACCGGCCCCGGTATGCGGCGATGAGTGCATCCGCATCCATGCCGAGCCAGACCGCGACGAGCGCATCGATCTCCACCAGCGCGGACCGGCGGGCCCGCTCCGAGCGCAGCGGGGTCTCCCGCCGCCATTCCGGAGTGACCTCGTGCAGCGGCTGGAGGCCCGGCCAGTCACAGGCCCACGGCTCATAGGCAGACCACGTCGCGTCGTACAACTCGGACCAGAGGTCGGCGTATGCGCGGGTGAGGCAGTTGAGGCGCAGGGTGCGAAGGAGGAGAGCAGATGCAAGGGGGTGGTCAGGGGATGGGGCTGGGAGGCGGCGGGCTTGAGTGACGTCCAGGTTACTTGTACCGGTCGTGCGGAGGAGGTAATCGACTGGCACCGATGACCAGAATCCGGCAACAAGTGAGGTTTCACGTCGACTGGAAAGTGCCATGCTGCGAATTCCGTCGATGTGTGTCGGGCCTACGGGAATGATCGCTGCGTAGATGCTGCGCTCAGTATCGGGGGCAATCATTTTGCGCCACGCCACGCGGTAGAAGGTCGAGTACCGTCGGCGAGAGCGAGAAACTAGAATGGAATCGACCTCCTCCTCTGTTGCTGAATTTGTGCTGGAATTTCGACTCTCGGCAGCCTTGGTGCGGGCGGCGGTAATTGCCGAATCACTCATGCGGAGTTTCTTGAGTGTGGAGTAATTGACCCACCGGTCCTGAGCTGCAAGATATTCGCGGCTCCTTCCCGCAGTTCGAACGTATGCGGTATCTGGGATGAAATCGGTGTCGAGGGTTACGAGATCGGTGCCATGGGGGTCATTGCTGTTCGCGTCGTGACGCTTAAAAATGGGAGTCGCTACGCCGATTTGGATACCTTTGAGGATTACCTGACGCCAGCGGTCTGGATGGTTTGAAGATTCCTCGGAGTCTTCGGAGCGACTGTAGTCGATCAAGCTGGAATCTTTGGCGCCACTCTCGTCGTAGCCGCGCGAGATTCGCGGATTAAGCGCACTTAGGCGCAATGGATACCTCGCTAGCGCATCGATTGCGGTGGCCTCCGCTGTGCTAACCGGAAAGAGTAGACGGGTGCGTTCTACTTGCCCCCTCTCTTCGTCTAGCAGTCGTTGCCAGATGGAAAGTGTTGCGGGATTCACTCGAATAACCCTCGCGTGGTGGGGGCGTTCATCGAATCCCCTGTTGCGATATCGAATGCCAGGCATCTCGCCAGTTCCATCATGGCTTACTGAGTGGCGCAAAGTGTCTACCGATACGAGCCAGGAAAGGTGGTCGAAGTCGACGGACCCGGTCTTCCCGTAGACGTGCACGCCGAAATGGGTAGATTCCCCGACAGGCTTGGGGAAGAATCGATGCCCCGGATTTGAGAAGTCTCCGTGGATTCGCAGTCGCTGATAGGCAGCCTCTCGAAGCGCCCCTTCCTTGTCACCGGTGAAGTGTGAGTCGGGATGAACCAGCCCTGCCGTTCCCAGGGGTGAAGAGTGTGCCCATACCTGACACATGAACGCACGATACAGATCCGGCTGAGTGCCTGAAAGTAGCGGATAAGCTTGATCGGATCCGAAGAGAGCGACCTGCCCGCTGATGGGTCTAAGCTCGTCCAGAATGTACTGTCGTACGTTCGGCAGCTGCAGCAAATCGCTCTTTCGACGCTGTTTTTCCGCCACTGGCGCCTTCTCGGTGAGCACGAACCACGGCTCGTGCTCCGCCAACACCGCCGCCTCATCCCAGCGGGGCCGCACCCAGGGTGGGTTGCCCACCTGGAGGTCGAAGCCGCTGTGACGGGCGAAGACCGCGCCGAAGTCCAGTTCCCAATGCAGGAAGCCCTGACGTTCTGCGATCTTCTGGGTGACGGCCAACCAAGGGAAGCGTTCGTCGAGCTTGGATACCGAGTCCATTCCCATGAATCCCGGCAGGCCCTCCTCGTATCCCTCGATCTTCTTGAGTGATCCGAGATCGGCGACGAGCGTGCCCTCCGGCTGGTCGTCTGTGCCGAGCATGGCCTCGGCGAAGTCCAGCCAGTCCGCGAAATCAGCCAGAGCGATGACCGGGCGTCGTGTGGGGCCCGCCATGCGCCGACGTGTTCCGGTGGGGGCCTTGCGTGCGGCCGCTATGGGAGCGGCATCGCTGAGCGCAGACAACAGAGACTCCTGGTCGTTGCCCATGCTGAACAGCGACGACTGTTCTGGGATGCCCAGCCCGACGGCAGGCAGGGTCGGCTCGACCTCGCCCACCTGGGGCAGCCCGGCTAGTGCGGCGACTGCGAGTTCGTCGTCATGCGCCTCGTACACCGCCGCGCTGCCGTCCAGCAGCGACGCCTCCTCCACCGGCCAGAACCACAGCGCGCACCAGGTGTCCATCATGGTCTTCAGCCGCCAGTACGGCGTCCCGGGCGTCTCGAAGAGGTCCCGGTAGACCTTCTCCTTCGGCACCGCGCCTTCGGGCCGGCGCAGGAAGGCGTACTCCGCCGGGTCTTCCGACTCCGAGGCTTCCGCGCCCCACACATCTATCCGGCGCGAGATCTCGCCCTCCGAGATCTCCATCCTCCGCACGACCAGCTCCCACAGGAACTCAGCCCGCCGGGCCACCGCCTGCAGCCTCGCCAGCTGCGACAGCTTCTGCCCCCGCGCGGCCTTCACCGTCGGCGGCTTCAGGATCCCCTTCTTCCACGCCGCGAGCTGCTTCGTCTCCTCCGGCGCGAGCGCCCGAGCCTCCTTCTCCCCGGCGACCGCCGCCCACCCCGGCGCCGGCAGCAGGAACTGGTGCACAGCACCCTCCGGAAGCTCCTGCCGCGTCACGCCGTCTTCGCCGATGAACGGGAGCGGCGTCGGGCCCAGCGCGCCCTTGGCCTTCAGCCAGAGCTTTTCCTTCGCCCCGACGTCCTCCCCGCTGAACACAGCCCGCCGTCCACCGATCAGCGAGTTGCCGCGCCGCAGGTGCAGGCCGAACCACGGCGCCTGCATGCCAGGGTGCATGGTGTTGAGCCAGAGCGAGACCTCCGCCAGCTCGACACCCGTCGCATTCAAGTCGACGCCGTACGCATTGTGCAGGGCGATGTACGCCTTGGCCTTCTGCTCCTCCTCCAGCGCCTTACTGGTCGGAATCGAGACGCCCAACTCGTCCTGCCGCCGCCGCAGGTACTCCTTCGCGACCTGGTTGATCGCCTCGTTCAGGAACGCCCCCGACCCGAGTGCCGGCTCGCAGATCCGGTATTTGAGCAGCTCGGCCGCCCGCGTTGGGACGACCTCCCCGTTCTCGTCCTTCTCCTGGTCTAGCCGGTGCTTGAGCGTCAGCTCCACCGTCACCTTGGTCAGCGACTCCGGCGTGTAATAAGAGGCAGACGTCTGCCTCTCCCGCCCCGCCAACCGGTAGACGAACGAGCCCTTCCGGTACACCTTCCGCCCGCGCAGACCCTTCCGCGCGTCCCGCTCGTCGTATTCGACGAACACCTCGTCCGGGTACTCGCCCTGCCGGTCGGCCGGGATCATCCACGAACCGTCCTTCGGATCGCCGCCCTTGGCGACCTCCCGCAGCTCCTGGTCGGCGATGAAGCCGGTGTACGACATCAGGCCCTCGTACACCGCGCCCAGCTGGTTGATGCCCAGGTTGCGGTAGGAGATGAAGCCGCCGCGCTCGCCGCGCCGCGCGTTCTTCATGGTGAGCAGCCGCAGTACCTCGTGCAGCGCCGCGTTCCGCAGCCGCAGGTCCAGCCAGGCCGGGCAGTCGTCCTCCGCCCGCGGGTCCAGCGTATTGCCGCCGATCAGGGTGACGGACTTGTCCTCGAACAGCGTGCTGTGCAGCGGCTCGAAGCGCAGCCCGCGGTCCTCGCTGCGACGTGCGGCCTTGGCCTTCCGCGTCTCCACGTCGTCGCCGGGCAGTTCGTCGTCCGGCTCGCTGCCGTAGCGGCGGTGGCCGTGGTTGACCTTGTGGAACAGCACGTCCAAGGACGAGTACAGGTGGTACCCCTCCCGTGCCGCCGGCTCGACCAGCTCCTCGTCCCGGGCCACGAGCTCACGCAGCCGCGCCATCGAGTACCCGGCCTCGTAACTGCCGTCGTCCGCCGGGAGGATGCCGAGCTCCGGCCGGGCCTCGGCGTACAGCAGGAAGAGGATCCGGTACAGGTACCGCAGCGTCTCGCGGGTGAGCCGCTTGGCGAACGGGGTGCGGCCGTCCTCCAGGTCGGCGGGGGTCAGCCCGGCAGCGGTGATCCGGTCCAGGACCTCCTGGGCGATGATCTCCACGGACCGCTGCAGACCGTCCCGCAGCTCGCCGCTGACGCCGACGGCGTTGGTGGCGGAGGCCTTGAGCAGGGTGTCGAGCAGTGGTTCGGCGCCGTTGTCGCCGGGGCGCAGCATGTCCCGGCCGAACAGGGCGGCCAGCATGGCGAGTTCGCCGCCCTGCTTGCGGTCGTTGCGCTCCAGCGCCGCGTCCAGGTTGACGGCCAGGTACCGGCCCTCGCCCCAGCTGTTGCGGTCGGCGAGGACGAGCACACCGCCGATCAGCAGCAGCACGAAGCGCGGCGGGCTGCCCTCGGGGCCGCCGATCTTGCCGGCGAACAGCCAGGAGGCGAGCGCGGCGCCGTCCGCGTAGCTCTCTGCGGCGCTGACCCGCAGCGGGGTGAGCAGCCGCCCCGGCCCGTTCGCGTCGAGGGCGGCGTCGTTCTCCGCGGCCCAGCCGCAGTCCACCGCCACGACGCCGTGTCCGTGGTAGGCGACCTGGACGGTGTGGTCCTTGCCCGCCCGGTGGACGGTCAGCTCGGCCGGGCCGCCGTCGTCGTACCCGAGGGCGCGCAGCACCGACTGGTGCCATTCGGTGAGCCGCTTCGTCCACTCGGCGTTGCCGTACGTGCGGCGGGCGTACTCGTCCTCGGCGTCTGTGCGGTCGGCCTCGGCGAAGAACGGGCGCATGTCGTCGCCGAAGTAGGCGGCGCGCAGGGTACGGACGCGCTCGCGGGCGGTGGTGCGGGGGTCGTGCTCGTCGCCCTCGCGCAGTGTCCACGGGTCGAAGACGTGCTTCTTCAGGTCGGCCGGGAGCTGCTCGGCGAAGTAGTGCGCCGCGAAGTACTCGCCGCGGTTGCCGAAGGAGTCGTGGACGGTGCTCATCGGTTCTCGGTCTCCAGGTGCGAGGGTCCGGCCGGGGCGGTTCCGGCGTCCAGGGGCTCCAGGACGGCGAGCAGGCGCAGCATCGGCGCGCCGGCCGTCTCCAGCGACTTGACCAGGTCGAAGCGGCGGCTCGCGGTCAGCGCCGCCTGCTGCTTGCCGGCTGTGCCGCCGGTGAACAGGGCGCCCTGCTTCCACTGGGTCAGCCGCTTGCGGTAGGGGGCGAGGGTCGCGTCGACCTGCTGCCGGTAGGCGTCTTCGCGCGATTCCAGGAATCCGGTGGCGGCGGTGATCGCGGCCGGGACCAGGCCTTGGAGGCCGGGCAGGTCGTGCGGCGCGGCCCGGCCCGGCATGGACGGGTTCACCCCCGCGCGGCTGAGCCAGTCGTTGTCCAGCGTCTCCACCACGGGCTCGCCGGGCAGGCCGGAGACGGCCATCCACTCGACGACGGTCGGGCGGCCGAGCGCGTTGGAGTAGATCCCCTGGACGAGGAAGACCGGCGCGGGGACGGCAGCGGCCAGCACCGGGGCCTCGTGGCGGCCGATCTCGACGAGCACCTTGTCGGTGAGCCAGTCCAGCACCGGGTGGATGTCGGTGAGGTAGGAGACGTTGGGCCACAGCGACTCCGAGGAGTCGCGGGCGACGGCCAGCCGCTTCCCGGCGAGTTCCTTGGAGAAGGTCACCCGGAGCCGGCCGGGCTCGTCCCGGCGGGGGAGGATCCGCTGCTCGTCCAGGTAGGACTTGGGCAGGGCCCGGAACCGGTAGGCGAGGTCGCGCGGCGGTTCGAACGCGAGGGTGCCGTCCGGGTCGCGGCGCAGGGACAGTTCGTCCTCCGGGTTGGTGCGGCAGACCTGCCGCAGGCCCGCCTCGAAGTAGGCGGCGGTGTCGGGGAAGAGGCGCAGGACCTGCGCGCGCGGCACCTCGCGGCGGGTCGGCGCGGCGCCGACCTGCGCGAGCAGTCCGGCGAGCAGTCCGCCGCCGGCCTGCCGGGACGCCTTGATGGACTGCTCGACGGTGCGGCCGGCGATCAGGTCCTTGGTGAGGCGGTTCTCCTCCTCCTGCGCCCGGTAGAGGCCGGTGGCGGCCTCGGCGGAGCCGTCGATCTTGTGCGCCTCCTCCTCGCGCCGCAGCAGCTTCTCGCCCACCAGGCGGTCGTCCAGGGTGCGGGGTTCGCCGGTGACGGGGTCGGTGCGCCACGGCAGGTCGCTGGTGAGGACCAGGGCGCGGAACTGCGGGGAGCGCTTCTGCCCGTAGCGGTCGATGCGGCCGTTGCGCTGCTCGATCCGGATCAGCGACCAGGGCAGGTCGTAGTGGATCAGCAGGTGGCACTGCTGGTGCAGGTTGACGCCCTCGGAGGCGACGTCGCCGGTGAAGAGCAACCGGACGGGTTCGTCCCGCAGACCGAAGCTCTCGATGATCTTCATCTGCTCCTGGTCGCTGGTCGCCTCGCCGTGCATCACCTGGACGGCGTGCGTGCCGCCGCGGCCGTGGCCGTAGGCGAGCCAGGGCTTGCGGTCGTCCGGGCTCGGGCCCCTGGTGAAGCCCAGCGCCGCCGGTACCGCCTCGGCCAGCCACTTCAGGGTGGGGATGCGCTCGGAGAAGACCACCACGCGGACGTCCGACCCGGGGCCGACACCCAGCTCGCGCAGCTCGGCGACCAGCGCGCGGAGCTTCGCGGAGTCGTCGTCGCCGATGGCGCCGGCCAGTCGCTCCAGCTCGGTCAGGGCGGCGAGCTCGGCCGCGGTCTCCTCGGCGGTGCGCCTGCGGCGGCCGGACCTCGCGGTGGCCGGTCCGTCGTCCGCCGGCTGCTCCTTGACCGCCGTGCTCAGCGTCTTCTTGCGGGTGGCGACGGTCTGGAGGAGGGCGTGGTGCGAGGAGAGGAAGGACTTGAGCAGGTTGTAGGCGTCGAGCTGGCTGAAGGCCGCGGATGCGTCGGCGCCGTCGCGCGGGATCCAGCGCGACGCCAGCTCCTCGAAGACGGCGAGCTCCGCCTCGCTCGCGGCGGCGGGCACGGGTACCGACGGTCCCCGGTCGGCCCAGGCACCCTTGAGGGAGTCGCGTACCTCCGGGGTGGTCTTGGTCCGGCGGATGTAGAGGTGTTCCAGGTCGGACACCTCGTAGCGGTCGGGGTCGACGATGGCCGCCGGGTCGAGCAGCTTGATCAGCTCGGCGAACGAGCGGGCGTCGCCGTTGTGCGGGGTCGCGGAGGCCAGGACCAGGGCGTCGGTGCGCCGGGCGAGGAGCTGGGCGAGGGCGTTGGTGTCGGTACCGCGGTTCACCAGGCGGTGCGACTCGTCGATCACCACCGCGTCCCACTCGGTCCTGTCGAGGTGGTGGGCGTACTGCCCGTCGCGCTTCAGAGTGTCGACCGAGACGATCACGCGCTTGAAGTAGGCGAACGGGTTGCGGCCCGAGGGGATCTCCTGCTGGATCCGCTGGATTCCGGTGGAGTCCAGCCGCACCAGCGGGATCGCGAAGCGCGTCCACAGCTCGCGCTGGAACTGCTCCAGGACGTGCTGGGGCGTGACCACCAGGATCCGCTCGCCGCGGCCGCGGCGGATCAGCTCGGCCAGGACCAGGCCGATCTCCAGGGTCTTGCCGAGACCGACGACGTCCGCGATCAGCAGGCGCGGCTGCGGGTTGGCCATGGAGAGGGCGAGTTCGGCGGGGCGGAGCTGGTGGGTCTGGGCGTCCATGAGGAAGTTGTCCGCCAGCCCGAGGCCGTGTTCGGTCTGGGGGAGGAAGGACTTGCGGACCACCGCCTCCAGGTAGAGGCGGGCCCGCCGGTGGTTCGGGGAGTCGTCCGCGACCAGGGCGGTCTCACGGGGATCGAGGACCTGGATGTCGTCGAGGCGGCTGTAGAAGACGGCCTCGGTGCCGCGGACGAAGGAGGAGACGCCGGTGACCTCGACCATGAATCTGTCGTGGGTGGTCGCCGTCACCTTGCGGACCAGCCACTGCTCGTCCCGGACCAGGACCTGAGAACCCGGGGCGAACCCGGGCCCGGCCGCCCGGTCGCCGGGGGACGTGGGCGGGGCCGGTTCGGGCTCCCAGTCGGTCCAGCCGAAATCGGACGCCTCCGTTGTCCCGGTTGCCGCCGCTCCGGTCGCCGTCATGTCGCCGGACTCCGCGTCGACCGCCACGCCGTACTCCCACTCACTTGCACTCGCCAGTTGCCTTGCCCTGCTGCGCCGAACACGCCCGGGCGCGGTCAGTGCACCGTGCCATCCAACCAGGCCCGGGCCCCGACCGGCACCGTTTGCTTGATCGTCCAGGACGTTCTAGAGGA
Source organism: Kitasatospora sp. NPDC057692 (assembly GCF_042799475.1). Lineage (NCBI taxonomy): Bacteria > Bacillati > Actinomycetota > Actinomycetes > Kitasatosporales > Streptomycetaceae > Kitasatospora > Kitasatospora sp. NPDC057692. The sequence continues at coordinate 37,341 of NZ_JBHVIV010000001.1, forward strand.
CAGGCTTCGCCGCGTATGCCTTACGCAGATCCTCGGCGACCCGCCGGGAGGCGGGCACCCGTGGACGTGGTGGCGCAGTGGGCGCGGGGGGTTCGGGCTCGGCCGTCGACGCCTCGGGCAGGTCCTCCTCCACGGGCGGCTGCGCCGGGATCTCGTCCGCATCCGGAAGCGGTGCGGCGGCATCCCTCAGACGGTCCTCGACCTCCGGGGTGAGCCGGTCGACCCCTGCACCACCGCCGGCCGTGCGCGCGATAAGCGTCTGCCGGGCCGCGGCCGCGGTGACGCCGAACGCGGACATCAGGGTGCCGCATGCTTCGGCGACCTGCTCGACGGTCGGCCGGTCCTGTGGCTCGTGCGCGAACACGGCCGTGAGCAGGGGCAGCAACGCCTCGGGCACACCGCCCAGATCGGGAGCGTGGTCGGGGCTCGCCACCTGCGCGACGATCGACTCCCAGCGGGTGCCGTCGTACGGATAGTGGCCGGCCGTCGCGTAGAGCAGGACGGTGCCGAGGGCGTACACGTCGGCGGCCGGGGTGACGTGCGGGTTACCTGCGGCCTGCTCGGGCGGCATGCACCGTACCGTTCCGACGATCATGCCGCTGTGCGACAGGGACTCGTGCGTCGCGTCAGTGAACGCGGCGAGCCCGAAATCGATGATCACCGGGCCGTAGTCACCCATGATGACGTTCTGCGGCTTCATGTCGCGGTGCAGCAGATCGACGGCGTGAACGGCGGCGAGCCCTTCCGCGAGCAGCGCGCCCAGACTCGCGACCTGCACCACAGGCAGCGGACCGCGAGTGTCGATCTCTTCGAGCAGCGTCCGGCCGGGCACGTAGTCCATGGCCATCCACGGGCGGTCCGCGTACGGGTCGGCGTCCAGGAACCGCGCCACCCGGCCGGTGCCGACCACCTTCCGTGCGGCCCGGGCCTCCCGTTCGAAGCGTTCCCGGGTCACCGGGTCCAGGCGGTCCGCGCGGATCAGTTTCACCGCGACCGGGTCTCCTGCAGGGGAGAAAGCGAGGAACACCTCGCCCATGCCACCGGATCCCAGCGTGGATGCCACCGTGTACCGGCCGATCCGCTCGGGCATTCCCGGCATGAGCACACCCTCTCGTATCTCCGCGGCGTGATCACCGCTGTGGACGCCGTCGGCCAGATTAGTGGGAAGGGAGGACACGTCGCCCACGGAGGGCGTGATCCAGGGGCGGCAGAGGGCACCGAGCCGGCTTTGGGGGACCCTCCGGGGAGGGGGGACCGAGGTGCACGGCGCGCGCTCACCGGAACGGGTGATGGATCGCGGGCCGACCCCCGGTTCGGCGGACCGGGGCGGTGGCGGTGTGTATAGGTGGCAGCCGGAGCACCCCGAGGGAAGGGAACACCCCCATGACGCGGTCGGCCGCCAGGCCCGCGCAGAGTGTCGACGAGGTCATCGAGCGGATGCGGGCGATCAAGGCGCGGCTGGACCCGCGGGACGGGGTCGCCTGCTTCAACCGGATGTACCTGCGGGTCACGGAGCTGGTGGGGGAGCGGCTCGCGGCCGGGTACTTCCAGGACCAGGTGTTCATCGAGCGGCTCGACGTGGTGTTCGCGAACCTGTACTTCGACGCGGTCGAGGCCGGCGAGGCGGGGCGGGCGGTGAACGCGGCGTGGAAGCCGCTGTTCGACGCGCGCGGCAGCCGGAAGGTGTGGCCGGTCCAGTTCGCGTTCGCGGGGATGAACGCGCACATCAACCACGACCTCGCGCTCGCCGTCGTCGGGACCTGCATCGAGCGGCGGACCACGCCCGACACGCCGCCGGTGCACGCCGACCACCTGAAGGTGAACGAGCTGCTCGCGCAGTCGGCGGCGGAGGTGCGGGCCTCGTTCGAGGCGCGGATCGCCGAGGTCGCGGCCGAGGAGGCCGAGCCGCTGAAGCACATCGTCGCCAGCTTCTCGACCGCCCGGGCCCGGGACGCCGCCTGGGCCACCACGCAGACGCTCTGGCACCAGCGCAACATCCGGCCGATGTTCGACGCGACGCTCGCCGCCGTCACCGCGAGCACCGCGCTGGCGGGGGAGATGCTGGTGACGCCGGTGCTCCCGCCGGTGGCGCAGCCGGACGGGGAGGCGCCCTGACCCACGACCGGCCGAGTCCGGCGCGCGGGGGGAGGGGCGGGCGGGGTGGACTGGTGGGTGACCAGCCGCGCTGCGAAAGGCCCCCGATGTCCTCCTCGCCCCCTGCCCGGTACGCCGACCTGACCGCCGTGGTGATCAACTGCACGCTCAAACGGTCACCCGAGCGGAGCCACACCCAGGGGCTGATCGAGGTGAGCACCGGGATCATGGAGCGCCAGGGCGTGCGGGTCGACGTGGTCCGCGCGGTGGACCACGACATCGCCACCGGGGTCTGGCCGGACATGACCGAGCACGGCTGGGAGACGGACGAGTGGCCCGTGCTCTACAGCCAGGTGATGGCGGCCGACGTCCTGGTCCTCGCCGGACCGGTCTGGCTCGGGGACAACTCCTCGGTGATGAAGCGGGTGATCGAGCGGCTCTACTCCTGTTCGTCGATCCTCAACGAGCGCGGGCAGTACGCGTACTACGGCCGGGTGGGCGGCTGTCTGATCACCGGCAACGAGGACGGCGCCAAGCACTGCGCGATGAACGTGCTCTACAGCCTCCAGCACCTCGGCTACGCCGTCCCGCCGCAGGCGGACGCGGGCTGGGTGGGGGAGGCGGGCCCGGGGCCCTCGTACCTGGACGCGGGCTCGGGCGGTCCGGAGAACGACTTCACCAACCGCAACGCCACCTTCATGACCTGGAACCTGCTGCACCTCGCCCGGATGATCAAGGACGCGGGCGGCATCCCGGCGTACGGCAACCAGCGCTCCGAGTGGGACGCCGGCTGCCGCTTCGACTTCGAGAACCCCGAACACCGCTGAGCCCGGGGTCCTCCGGCGGGGCCGTCAGGTGCGGTCGGCGGGCGGGTGGATCACCTCCGCCAGTTCGTCGGCGAGGGGGGCCAGGTGCGGCACTCGGCGGGCGAGGTTGCGCAGGTGGATGGCGAAGGCCTCGCACTGGAGCGGGGTCGAGCGTTCGACGAAGACCGGCGCCAGCCGGCGGGCGGTGTCGGTCTCGCCGGCCGCGATGAGGATCACGAGGATGAACTGGGGGCCGGACGGGGTCTCCGCCACGCCGCGGTTGCAGCCGATGATGGCGTCCAGGGCCCCGGTGGCCGAGTTGAGACATTCCGGCGCCCGGCCGGTGGGCCGGGGCGCGGCCGTTCGGGCCGGTCGTCGGATGCGCGTTCGACGAAGGGGGCGGCTCCGGCGCGCGGAGGGGGTGCGGGGGAGGGCGCCGCGCCCCCGCGCGCTGCACGGGATCGGGCCCGGGGTGCGCGGCGGCGCGGGCGGCCGGGTATCGGGAGGGGGGTGTCCGGTGGCCACGGGAGGGCCGATGAGTGAGCAGGAAGCACCGCCGATCTCGATCTTCTACCGGCGTGACGGGCTCGGCCCAGGCCCGGCGCTGGGGGAGGCCCAGCGGGGGGATCCGGTGCGGCGGGTGCGGGACTTCTGGCTGCACCGGGTCGGTGAGTACCGGCTCGTCACCCGGCACGCCGATGTGCGGCGGGTGCTGGCCGACCAGGAGACCTTCGCGATGTACGACGCGCAGCGCGCGCCGGTCCTGCCGAACGAGCTCCTCAACATGGACCCGCCGGAGCACACCCGGCTGCGCCACGTCCTGACGCCGGAGTTCACCGGGAAGCGGATCCGTGCGCTGGAGCCGATGATCCGCGCCCGGGTCGGCGAGCTGATCGACGCCATGGAGGCGCGCGGTCCCGCGGCGGACCTGATGGCGGACTTCGCCCTGCCGCTGCCGCTCGGGGTGATCTGCGCGCTGCTCGGCGTGCCCGACCCCGACCAGGGGGAGTTCCACCGCTGGTCCCGGACCACGCTGGACCTCGGGCTGCCCATGGAGGAACGGCTCGCGGCCGGCCGGGAGTCGCACGCGTACACCGCCTCCCTGGTGGCGGAGAAGCGGCGCAGCCCGGACGACGGGATGATCGGGATGCTCGTCCGGGAGCACGGCGACGCGGTGTCGGACGCCGAACTGGTCGGTGTCTGCGAGCTGTTGCTGCTGGCCGGCCATGTCACGGTGTCCAACACGATCGGCCTGGGCGTGCTCGCCCTGCTGGCGCACCCGGACCAGGCCGACCGGTTGCGCGGCGCCGCCGAGGCCGACCCGGTGATCGACACCGCCGTCGAGGAGCTGCTGCGGTACCTGTCCGTGTCCAGCACCGCGCTGGCCCGGACCGCGCGGTACGACACCGAGATCGGCGGCGTGCCGGTCAAGGCCGGTGAGCAGGTGGTCTGCCAACTGCCGGTGGCCAACCGTGACCCGGTGCTCGGCGCCGGGATGGACCGCCTCGACATCGGGCGCAAGCCCGTGTCGCACGTGGCGTTCGGGCACGGCCCGCACCACTGCCTCGGCGCGCCGCTGGCCCGCGCCGAGCTGCGGATCGCGTTGCCCGCGCTCCTGCGGCGGCTGCCCGGCCTCGCGCTCGGGTGTCCCGCCGACGAGGTGCCCTACCGCGTCAACAACGAGGTCTACGGCCTCCACGCCCTGCCGGTCACCTGGTGACCGGCTGACCCTGGACCAGGTGCTCCTCGCACGGGTACGGCAGCAGGACGGCCCGCGGGAGGCCGCCGTCCTGGGAGACGGCGAGACAGCGCTGCGGGGCGGGCGCCGGGCGCAGGTTCAGGCCCACCAGCACCCCGGCCACCAGCAGCAGCCCGGCCAGCGCGGCCGCCGTGCCCGTCCCGACCGTCCGGCGCCGCCGTGCGGTGGCGGGTGCGGGGCGGGCGGGTGCGGGCGCCTCGGGCTCCGGCTGTCTGATCCGCCGCACCTCGGCGAGGCAGCGCGTCGCCTCCCGCAGCCGGGCCCGCCGCAGCTCCTCCGCGCCCGCGTCCGTGCCAGTGCCACTGCCCGTGCCCGTGCCTGCGCCCGCGTCCGTGCCCGTACCGTCCGGCCCCGAGGCGCCCGCGCCCAGCTCGCCGCGCAGCTCCGCCACGATCGCCACCAGGACGCGGATCAGCTCCGCCGACTCCGCCGCGCCCGCCTCGGCCAGCCGCTGCGCCTGCCGGGCCCGGTCCAGCGCCTGATCGGCGGCCGGTCGCCCCGCCGACGGTGAGCCCAGGCCCCGGGCGGCCCGGACGGCCTGCTCGTGGAGCCGGCCGGCCCGCGCCAGCAGGGCCGCCCGGGCCCTGGGGTCCTCCAGGTGGTCGTGGACCAGCCGGCGGAGCAGGTGCCAGGGGATGTCCTTCTCCGCCGAGCGGTACTCGCTCCAGCTGGTCTTGCCGGCCGGGTACCGCTGGGCGAGCTCGCGGACGGTGAGCCCGGTGGTCACCTCCCGCACGAACCGGGCCAGGGCGTCGGCCTGTTCGGTCTCCCCCTTGAGCCGCCCCTGCGGGCGTCCGGCACTCCCCACTCGCTGCCCCCTGCCGTGTCCGCGGCCAAACCGGATTGTCCGCCGCCCACCTGGGCCGCGACCGCGTTTTGTAGATGGACAATCAAACATGCCGCACGGTGGGATCTCCACCGGGTCTTCGGTCAACTTGCCGCGGCCCGGGCCGGGTTGCGTCGAGGAGAAGGTTGTCGTGTGTCGCTGATCGAGGTCGCCGGCCTGGTCAAGGAGTTCCGCAGGCCCCAGCGGATCGACGGGCCGCTCGGCGGACTGCGGACCCTGTTCACCCGCCGGTACGTGAGCAAGCGCGCCGTCGACGGGATCGACTTCGCGGTCGGCGAGGGCGAACTGGTCGGGTACCTGGGGCCCAACGGTGCCGGCAAGTCGACCACCGTGAAGATGCTGGCCGGGATCCTGCGGCCCACCTCGGGCCACGTGGAGGTCGCCGGGGTCGTGCCTTGGCGCGAGCGCGAGCGCAACGCCCGCAACATCGGCGTCGTCTTCGGCCAGCGCAGCCAGCTGTGGTGGGACCTTCCGCTCCGGGACTCGCTGGAGACGATGGGGCGGCTCTACGGGGTCGAGCGCGCCCGCTACCGGCGCAGCATCGCCCACTTCACCGAGGTGCTGATGCTGGGCGCCTTCCTGGACACGCCGGTGCGCCAGCTCTCCCTCGGGCAGCGCATGCGCGGCGACCTGGCCGCCGCCATGCTGTCCGAGCCGCGCGTCCTCTTCCTCGACGAGCCCACCGTCGGACTGGACGTGGTGGCCAGGGAGCGGATGCGCGAGTTCATCGCCGTCCAGAACCGCGGCCAGGGCACCACCGTCGTGCTCACCACCCACGACCTCGACGACGTCGAGCGGCTCTGCAGCCGCATCGTGCTCATCGACAGCGGCCGGGTCCTCTACGACGGCGACGTCGAGAAGCTCAAGTCGCGGTACGCGCCGCACCGGCAGCTGGTCGTCCAGCTCGCCGACGGCTGCCCGTGGCAGGGCGTCGACCTGCCCGGCGTCGAGAGCGTGCGGGGCGGCGACGCCGGGCCCGGCAGCGTCTCGCTCCGCTTCGCCCCCGAGGACGCCCGGACCCCGGAGATCGTCGCCGCCGTCCTGGCCCGGCACAGCGTCACCGACCTGTCGATCATCGAGCCGGACCTCGAAGGCGTCATCCACCGGATCTACTCCGAGAGCGGGACCGGGTGACGGCGCCCGCGGCCCGGCCGGGAACGGTCCGGCCGGGAGCGGCGCGACCGCGGACGGCCCGGCTGGGACCGGGCCGGCGGCTCGCCGCGTACGCCGCCCTGGCCCGCGTCCAGGCCCGCACCCAGCGGGTCTACCGCACCGACTTCCTGTTCGGCGCGATCGGCCTGCTGCTGCAGATCTACCTGCTCCGGCTGGTGTGGACCGCGGTCTACCCGGACTCGGGAAGCGCCGCCGGCGCGGGCCGCGAGATCCCCCTCGACACCCAGCTCGCCTACGTCTCCCTCGCCTCGGTGCAGGCCTGGCTCGCCAACTCCGACGCCCGGTCGCTGGCGACCGTCCAGCTCCGCATCCGGGAGGGCGCCGTCGCCCTGGACCTCGTCCGCCCGGTGCGCTTCACCGCCCAGCTGATCGCCGCCAGGGCCGGCGCCACGCTCGCGATGCTCCCGTTCGCCGGCTGCGCGCTGGTGTTCTCGGTACTGGCCGGCGGGTCGCAGGCCCCCGCCTCCGCCCCGGCGCTGCTCGTCTACGCGGCCAGCCTGGTGCCCGCCTACACCTGCGCCCTGCTGCTGGGCGTGATCGTCGGCTTGATCTCCTTCTGGACCCTGGAGCTCGACGGCTTCTACTCCGTCTACCTGATGACGGCGCACTTCTTCTCCGGCGCGCTGGTCCCGCTGTGGTTCATGCCCGACTGGCTCGCCGACCTGGCCCGTCTGCTGCCCTTCCAGGCCATGGTCCACGTCCCCACCGCCCTCTACCTCGGCCGGATCGGCGGCACCGGCGCCGTCCTGCAGGCCCTGGCCGTCCAGTGCGGCTGGGCGGTGGCCCTGTGGCTGCTGCTGAGGCTCGTCTGGGCCAGGGCGCTGCGCCGCGTCGTCGTGCAGGGGGGCTGACCGTGACCGCCTCCGCCGACCCCGGGGCCGGACCCGCCGCCCGGCCGGTCCCGCGCCTGTACGCCTACGGGCTGCTGATGCGCGCGGCCGTGAAGTCCCAGCTCCAGTACCGCGGGAACCTGCTGTTCGGCCTCGCGGGCGGCGCCGCCTTCCAGGGGGTGGGGCTCGCCTTCATCTGGGTCGTCGCCGCCCGCTTCGGCGCGGTCGGCGGCTGGTCCATGGCGGAGATCTGCCTGCTGTACGGCATGCGCCTGACCTCGCACGGCCTCTGGGTGGTCCCGGGCAACCAGCTCTACTTCCTCGACGTCACCATCCAGACCGGCGAGTTCGACCGCTACCTGGTGCGCCCCACCGGTGTCCTGCCGCAGCTGCTGGCCCGCGGGATCCACCTGCCGGTGTTCGGTGACCTGGTGACCGGGCTGGTCATCCTCGTCGGCGCGGCCTGGCGGCTCGGGGTCCCGTCCTCGCCGGGCGGCGTGCTCTACCTCCTGCTGGCCCTGCTGGGCGGCGCGATGGTCGAGGGCGCCTTCCAGCTCGGCATCAGCGCGCTGTGCTTCCGCACGCTGTCCAACCGCTCGTTGCGGGTGCTGGTCGACAACGTGATGAACAGCTTCGGCGGCTACCCGCTCAAGGTCTTCCCCGCGCCGGCCCGCTTCGTGCTCACCTTCCTGGTGCCGGTCGCGTTCGTGGCCTACCTGCCGGCGGCGGCCCTGCTCGGCCGGGCTGACGACCTGCACGTCCCCCTCTGGGCGGCCTACGCCGCACCGGGCGCCGGACCGCTGCTGCTCTGGTTCGCGCACGTGTTCTGGCGGGCGCAGTCCGCCCAGTACTCCAGCTCGGGGACGTGAGGGGCCGGAAGCCCGCCGCTCCGAGCGCACCACCGGGCCCCACCCCGAGCCGTTCCACCGGCGGACGGCCACTCAGAGAGGACCATGGCGTGCTGATACCCCGGATCTTCCACCAGGTATGGCTGGGCGGGCCGATGCCGGAGCGATTCCGTGCCTACTCCCGCGGCTGGCAGGAGCACCACCCCGACTGGGAGTACCGCCTGTGGACGGAGGAGGAACTCGACCCCTCCCGCTCGGACTTCCTCACCCACGGGGACGCCTTCCTGGAGCTGGGGAGCTGGTCGGAGAAGTCCGACGTGGCGCGGTTCGAGATCCTGCTGCGCTGCGGCGGCATCTACATCGACACCGACTTCGAGTGCCTGCGGCCGCTGGACGGACTCCTCGCCGACCAGGAGGCCTTCGCCGCGAGCGAGGACGGCGTCCACATCTCGACGGGCATCATGGGGGCGGTCCCGGGCCACCCGTTCATGGCCGCCTGCGTCCAGGAACTGCCCCTCAGGATGAAGGAGTTCGCCGACGCCAACGCGGCCCTCAAGACCGGCCCGGGGCTGGCCACCGCGGTGTTCGAGCGGCAGTCCGGGCAGGCCGGGCGGCCGCCGGTCACCGTCTTCTCCGCCGACCTGTTCTACCCGTACCACTTCACCGAGCCGCACCGGGCGGGCGAGGAGTTCCCCGGCGCGTACGCCGTGCACCACTGGGCCGCCAGCTGGATGTAGCCGGATCCGGCAGGTCGGACAGTGTGGAAGGGCCCGGGCGGCCCCGCCGGAAGGACGGCGGGGCCGCCCGTTCGTGGTGCCGGTTCGGGTGGCGGTTCGGGTGCCGGTCCGAACCGATCATGGGGTGCGCCGTTTCAAACGCGACTGATGTGAACGTTCACCCTTTCGAGTGCACAGGATCATGGGAAGCGGCTCAGATCGTTCCGCCCCGCCTACGGTTGGGCAGCAAGCGAGACGGGGCCGCCGCGACGAGCGGGGAACCCCTCTTTCCGGGGCGGAGGCGACGGCCGACGACCCGTCATGGCGTGTCCCCCTTCACAGAGGAAGGTTCTCCCATGCCCGTGGCCACGAGCAGCGAGACACCGCAGGCGTCGCAGCAGCATCCGCACCCCGTCCGGCGCGCGGGGGTGCGGTCATGAGCGGGGCGGCCCTGGAGCAGCTCCTCCGCGGGCCGAGCGGGATCGGCACGGCAGGGTTGAATCTGGCGCCCCGTCAGGCGGTCGACTCGCCGGCCGCGGCGGCGGTCGAACCGCCCTCGGGGAAGCCCGGGTCCGGGGACCCGGTCCCCGGGCTCTACTTCCACCCCGTGGCCGAGCCGGACGCCGGGCGGGTGGCGGAGGTGAACCGCCGGATCAAGCTGTGGGCCGAGGAGATCGAGCTCTACCCGCCGGACTGGGAGGACCAGTTCGACGGCTTCTCGGTGAGCCGCTACATGGTCGCCTGCCACCCGGACGCCCCGAGCGTCGACCACGTCATGCTCGCCACCCGGCTGATGGTCGCCGAGAACGCCGTCGACGACTGCTACTGCGAGGACCTCGGCGGCTCGCCGATCGGCCTCGGCAGCCGGCTGCTGCTCGCCCACACCGCCCTCGACCCCGTGCACACCACCGCGGAGTACCAGGGCGGTTGGCAGGAGTCGCTGGGCTCGGACGCGCCCCGGCGGGCCTACCGCTCGGCGATGGAGCACTTCACCCGGGCCGCCACCGCCTCCCAGGCGGACCGGTTCCGGCACGACATGGCGCGCCTGCACCTCGGCTACCTCGCCGAGGCCGCCTGGGACCAGGAGGACCACGTCCCGGAGGTGTGGGAGTACCTGTCGATGCGGCAGTTCAACAACTTCCGCCCCTGCCCGACCATCACGGACACCGTCGGCGGCTACGAGCTCCCCGCCGACCTGCACGCCCGTCCGGCGATGCAACGGGTCATCGCCCTGGCCTCCAACGCCACCACGATCGTCAACGACCTGTACTCGTACACCAAGGAGCTGGCGAGCCCGGGCCGCCACCTCAACCTGCCGGTGGTGATCTCCGAGCGCGAGGGCGTCGACGACCGCGAGGGCTACCTGAAGGCCGTCGAGGTGCACAACGAGCTGATGCACGCCTTCGAGGCGGAGGCGGCCGCGCTGGCCGCCGCCACGCCCGTCCCGGTGGTGGTGCGCTTCCTGCGCGGGGTCGCCGCGTGGGTCGACGGCAACCACTACTGGCACCAGACCAACACCTACCGCTACAGCCTGCCCGATTTCTGGTAACCAAGGAGCTGAACCGTGTCCGTCACCGACACCACCCCCGTGAACCGCACCGCCGTCCCCGGGCCGGCCACTCCCTACCAGGGCGACATCGCCCGCTACTGGGACCATGAGGCCCGGCCCGTGAACCTGCGCCTCGGCGACGTGGACGGCCTCTACCACCACCACTACGGCATCGGCGAGGTCGACCAGGAGGCCCTCGGCTCCCCGGACGACAGCGAGCGCGAGAAGAAGCTCGTCGCGGAACTGCACCGGCTGGAGTCCGCGCAGACCGATGTCCTGCTCGACAGCCTCGGCGACATCCGCCCCGAGCACACCCTGGTCGACGCCGGCTGCGGGCGCGGCGGATCGATGGTGATGGCCCACCAGCGCTTCGGCTGCAAGGTCGAGGGCGTGACCCTGTCGGCCAAGCAGGCCGAGTTCGGCAACCGGCGGGCCAAGGAGCTCGGCATCGACGACTCGGTGCACGCGCAGGTCCGCAACATGCTCGACATGCCGTTCGGCACCGGCACCGTCCGGGGCTCCTGGAACAACGAGTCCAGCATGTACGTCGACCTGCACGACCTGTTCGCCGAGCACTCCCGGATCCTGTCGGTCGGCGGCCGGTACGTGACCATCACCGGCTGCTGGAACCCGATCTACGGCCAGCCGTCGAAGTGGGTCTCGCAGATCAACGCCCACTTCGAGTGCAACATCCACTCGCGCCGCGAGTACCTGCGCGCGATGGCCGACAACCGCCTCGTCCCGAACGCCGTCGTCGATCTGACCGCCGCCACCCTCCCGTACTGGGAGCTGCGGGCCACCGTGCCGTCCCTGGTGACCGGCATCGAGGAGGCGTTCATCAACTCCTACAAGGACGGTTCCTTCCAGTACCTGCTGATCGCCGCCGACCGGGTCTGACCCCGCGTCGCGTCGCCGCACGGCGAGGACCCGGCCCGGCCGCACGGCGGCGGGGCCGGGTCCGCCGCGTCGCGGCCCCGGACGGGGAGCGGTCGCGACGTTCGGGGCGGAGCGGTCGCGACCTCCGGGGCGGAGCGGTCGCGACCTCCGGGGCGGAGCGGCCGCGATCTCCGGGGGAGCGCGTCCCCCCCCCGGCGGGGCACGGCCATGGCGTCCGGCTGGGCCCGGCCGTGACATCCCGCGGGGGGCTCCCGGAACCGGGCTGGTCAACGGGACGTCGGTGGCACGTGATATGCAGTGCATCATCCGATTGGCCACTGCGAGGCCATACGAACGATGCCGACGGCCGTGCCGGTCGACGAGGTCTCAGGGGGGCCGCACCATGTCCTTGTTCCGCCGTCTGACCGGGCGGAAGGCTCCGCGCGGCCTGCCCCCGGTGCTCGACCCCGCGCAGGGCGACGAGGAGCTGCGCCGGCTGCGCGCCCTCGCCGACGCCGGCGACTGGGCCGCGCTCGGACCCGCCCTCGCCGCCGTCCCCGACCAGTCCGAGCAGACCTGGCTGCTGAACCGGATCTCCGACGTCGAGGGCACCGAGGAGTGGCTCGCCAAGGCCGTCGCCGAACGGCCCGACGACAGCCTCGTCCTGCTGCTCTCCGGCGCCCGGCACATCGCCTGGGGCTGGGAGGCCCGCACCGGCTCCCTGGCCAAGCACGTCACCCAGGACCAGTGGCAGCTGTTCGGCGAGCGGCTGGAGGTCGCCGAGGAGCAGCTGCTGGAGGTGGCCGAGCGCGAGCCCGGCTGGGTCGCGCCCTGGTACTTCCTGCAGCTCGGCGCACTCGGCGCCTCGCTCGGCCGCACCGTCGCCACCACCCGCTTCGACGCCGCCGTGCGCCGCGACCCCGGGCACCTCGCCTCCCACCGGGCGCGCCTCCAGCAGCTCTGCGCCAAGTGGGGCGGCTCCCACGAGGAGATGCACGCCTTCGCCCGCACCGCGATGCTCGGCGCGCCGGAGGGCGGCCCGCTGGGCGAGCTGGTGGCCCTCGCCCACCTGGAGCACTGGCTGGACCTCCCCGACGGCGAGGACCACGCCTACCTGACCGGCCCCGCCGTGCGCGCCTCGCTGCGCGAGGCGGCCCTGCGCTCCGTGCTGCACCCGGCCTACCGGCCCCAGCGCGACTGGCGGGCCACCCACAACGCCTTCGCGATGGTCCTCTCACTCGCCGACGAACGCGAGCTCGCACACGCGGTGTTCGCCGCCCTCGGCGACGTCGTCACCGCGTCGCCCTGGTACTACCTGGGCGGCGACGAGGCGGAGAACTTCCGCGCCCACCGCGACCGCTGCGCCCCGCGCTGAGCCCGCGCCGGCGGAGCACGCCGAGCAACCGGACCCACCGGCCGGCGCGGGCCGTCCCGACCCGCCGCCGCCGAAGCCCGACACACCCCTTGCGATCGAAAGAGCCACCGGTGTCCCCATCCGAGAACCCGACGAGCGCGCACACCTTCCAGGTCGACCTGCGCGGCCTGGTCGACCTGCTCTCCCACCACCTCTACTCCAGCCCGCGCGTCTACCTGCGCGAACTCCTGCAGAACGCGGTCGACGCGATCTCCGCCCGGCAGGCCCTCGACCCGGCCGCGCCCGCCGCCATCACGGTCCGCGCCGACCGCGACCTCACCGTCACCGACACCGGCGTCGGCCTCACCGAGCAGGACGTCCACACCTTCCTGGCCACCATCGGCCGCAGCTCCAAGCGGACCGCCGAGGGCCACCTCGACGGCGACGGGCTGGCCCGCGCCCGCGGCGACTTCATCGGCCAGTTCGGCATCGGCCTGCTCGCCTGCTTCGTCGTGGCCGACGAGATCACCGTCGTCACCCGCTCCGCCGCCACTCCCGACGCCCCCGTCATCGAGTGGCGCGGCAGCTCCGACGGCCGCTACACCATCCGCACCCTGCCCGCCGACGCCAAGCCCGAGCCCGGCACCACCGTGCGCCTCACGCCGCGCTCCGACGCCGCCGAGTGGACCCGCGCCGACCGGGTGCTGACCCTCGCCCGGGACTTCGGCAGCCTGCTGCGCCACGAGGTCACCGTGATCGACGGCCGCGGCGACGCCACCCGGGTCAACCACACCCCGCCGTGGGCCGCGCAGCACGGCTCCCCGCTGGCCCGCCGCGAGGCGCTGGCCGCCTACTGCCGCTCGGCCTTCGACTTCACCCCGCTCGACACCATCGAGCTGGACCTGCCGTTGGTCGGCCTGCGCGGCGTCGCCTACGTGCTGCCGGACGCCGTCCCGCCCTCCCGCCGGGCCGGCCACCGGGTGCACCTCAAGGGCATGCTGCTCTCCGACCACGCCGACGAACTCCTGCCCGACTGGGCGTTCTTCGTGCGCTGCGTGGTCGACACCGACGGCCTGCGGCCCACCGCCAGCCGCGAGGGCCTGTACGCCGACGAGACGCTCGCCGCCGTCCGCGACGCGCTCGGCGCCCGGATCCGGGACTGGCTCACCGGCCTGTCCGCCAGCGACCCGGCGCTGCTCCACCGCTTCATCTCGGTGCACCACCTGGCCGTCAAGGAACTCGCCCGCTACGACGACGAGTTGCTGCGGATGCTGCTGCCCTGGCTGCCGTTCGAGACCACCGACGGCAACGTCACCCTGGACGAGTTCGCCCGCACCCACCCGGTGGTGCTGGTCACCCGCACCGTGGAGGAGTTCCGCCAGGTCGCCCCGATCGCCGGCGCGGCCGGTCTCGGCGTCGTCAACGGCGGCTACACCTACGACCGCGACCTCGTGCACCGGCTGCCCGAGATCCGGCCCGGCACCTCGGTCGCCGACCTCGACCCGAGCACCGTCACCGCGCACCTCGACACCGTCGACCCGGCCGCCGAACTCGCCGCCTCGGCGTTCCTCGCCACCGCCCGCGAGGTGGTCGGCCGCTTCGACTGCGACGTCGCCCTGCGCAGCTTCCACCCGACCAGCGCGCCCGCCCTGCTGCTCGACAACCGGGAGGCCCGGCACGAGCGCACCCGCGCCCAGCTCGCCGACGAGGCCGACGGCCTGTGGGCCGACATCCTCGGTTCGCTGCGCGCCGAGGTGCCCCGCGCCCAGCTCGTCCTCAACCACCTCAACCCGCTGGTGCGGCGGGCGGCCTCGATCGGCGACCGCGAACTCGCCGTCACCGCCGTCGAGACGCTCTACGGGCAGGCCGTGCTGCTCACCCGGCGGCCGCTCACCTCCAGTGAGAGCGCGCTGCTCAACCGCTCGTTCATCAGCCTGCTCGACCACGCGATGCTCGGCCACGAGGCCGCCTCCGGCGGCACGGGTGGCACGGGCGGCGCGGGTGGCAACGGCGGCGCCGGTCCGCTGGACCCGCGGAAGGAGGCGTGATGCTGAACAGCATCGACGCGGTGATGACCGCGCTGCGCGAGAACGACGACCGCCCCTACGGGCGGCAGCGGACCGTCACCGCCGAGGAACTGGTCGACGCCGCCGAGCAGTTCGACGACACCGCGGTCCGCTCCATGGCCCTGCTCGAACTGATGGAGGCCTACGAGTACGACGGCGAGCGGAGCAAGGCCCCGGTCGTCTTCGCCCGCGTCCTCAAGCTCTGGGACGCCGACCCGGAGTCCTTCGGCGACTGGGCCCGCCAGCAGGTGTTCTGGCGCTTCAAGTGGGTCGCCACCTCGCTGCTCGGCACCCCCGACGTGCCGCTCAAGGCGATCCGCCGCTGGCACGAGGAGATGCGCGGCCGCTACCGCGCCGCCGGGCACGGCCTCCAGCCGTACTACGCCCAGCGCTTCCACCTCGCCGCGCACCTCGGCGAGGACGTCCAGGACGCCTACGAGCTGTGGGCCGGCCGGCCGCGCACCGAGCTGAGCGACTGCCACGCCTGCGAGATCCGCGCCCGCGCCGTCCACCACCTGCGCCGGGGCGACGACGCGACCGCGCTGGACGTCTGGCGGCCGGTGCTCAGCGGCGAGGCCACCTGCGCCGAGGAGCCCTACGTCAGCCACGCCCAGGCGCTGCTGCCGCTGCTGCGCCAGGGCCGGCTGGACGAGGCCCGTTCCAGCCACCTGGTCGGCTACCGCTTCGCCCGCGGCAAGAGCGGGCTGGCCCGTTCGGTCGGCCTGCACATCGAGTTCTGCGCGCTCTCCGGCAACGAGCCGCGCGGCCTGGAGATCCTGGCCGAGAACCGCGACCTGTTCTCGGTCACCGGCGACCCGGTCAGCCGGCTCGACTTCCTCACCGGCGTCGAGGTGCTGATCGCCGGCCTCGACCGGGCCGGGCACGGCGGGCTCACCGTCAGCGGCCCGCCCGGCGCGAGCTGGACCGTCGACACCCTGCTCGCCCACCTGCGCACCGAGGCGGACGCGCTCGCCGCCCGCTTCGACGCCCGCAACGGCACCGGGGCGGTGAGCGGCCGCCGCCGCGACCGGCTCGCCCGCCGTCCGCTGCTGGCCGAGCCGCTCGCCCTCGGCGTGCGGGCCGCGGCCGCGCCGGAGCTGGCCGCCGTCCCGGCCGTCCCGGCGGTGCCGGCCCGGGAGGTCGAGCCGGAGCCGGAGGACTTCACCGCCCTGCTGCTGAGGGCCCGCGAGCTGCAGTTGGTCGGCCACCCGGACGGGGACCGGCTCTGGACCCGGATCGACGAGCGGGTGACCGCCACCGCGGAGGACGGCCTCGAAGCGCTGCTGGGCGCGGAGGCCGGGCCGCTCGGCCGGTTGCTCGCCGAGCTCGCCGAGCGGCGGGCGCACGTCGCGCTCGAACGCGGGGATTGGGAGCAGGGCGCCGCCGAGCTGCTGGCCGCCGGAGGGCTGTACCGGCGGGAGGGCCTGGTCGGCCCGGCGCTGGCGGCCCGGACCAGGGCGCTGATCGCCGAACTCGTCCGGGAGGACGATGAAGGCGAGACGGGCGAGACTGGCGAGACGGGCGAGGCGGCCGGCAGCGAGCGGGCGGACGGCGAGGTGCGGGCGGACGGTGTGCGGGTGGCGCCCTCCGCGCCGGTGGTCGACTGGGCGGCCCTGGACGCCGCGCTGGCCCGCGCCGAGGAGCTGTCCGCCGCCGCGGCGTCCGGCGGCGAGCCGGGCATCACCGACGACGACTACCTGATCGTCCTCCAGTGCCGCGCCTACGCCGCCCACCAGGAGCTGGTCCGCGCACTGCCCGAGCCGCCGGAGCAGCCGCCCGCCGAGCAGGCCGCGCGCTTCGCCGCCGCCGTCACCGCCTACCGCGAGGCGGCCGCCGCCCGCGGCTCCGTCCGACGGCTGGCGGTGGCCCGCCAGTACACCGCCGACGCCGCCGCCCGGCAGGGCCGGACCGTCGAGGCGGCGGAGGAACTGCGCATCACCATCGCCGAGTTGGAGCGGGCCGGGCAGCCCTGGCACACCCCGCGGGCGTACGGCCTGCTGGGCCAGGTGCTGCTGCAGACGGGCGAGCAGGCCGAGGCCGTCGAGGTGCTGCACCGCGCCCTGGCGGCGGCCGGCCGCTGGGCCGACGAGTCGTACCCGTTCGCCGCCACCTACCTGATGGCCGGGCACGCCAGCGCCCACGTCGGGGACACCGGTGCCGCGATCCGGGCGCTCTCCGAGGCCGCCTCCCGGTTCGACCGCAAGGGGCCGGAGGCCGCCGAGGAGGCCGCCCGGACCAGGCTGCAGCTCGCCGACCTGCTGACCGAGGCCGACCGGACCGCGGACGCGGTGGCCGTCCTGGAGTCCGTGCTGGCCGACGCGGCCGCCGCCGGCCTCGGCGAGCGGCTGGTCGCCCAGACCCGGCTCGACCTCGCCCGCGGCCTGTTCTCCCTGGACGAGGACCGCGACGCCGCCGAGGAGTACCTGCGGCTCGCCGCCGTCCTGGAGGGCTGGACCGAGGACCTCCACCTGCGCACCATGGTCGCGGCGGAGGCGACCGTCGCGCTGGTCCACGCCGACCGCTGGGAGGCCGCGCACGCCGCCCGGGCCCGGGCGCTGGCCGCCCACGAGCAGTGGCCGCAGCCCGGCCCGGTGTCCGCGATGCTGCGGCAGTTCGCCCGGCTCACCGCGCAGAAGGAGGGCCCGGCCGGCGTCGAGTCGGCGCTCGCCCGGCTGGCCGAGGCGGACGCCGTGCGCGAGCGGCTGGAGCGCGAGGAGCCCGGGGCGGACACCTGGTACCCGCGCGCCGCCGTCCACTACGAGCGGGCCCGGGTCCGCGCGGTGGCGGGCGAGTTCGAGGAGGCGCTGGCCGAGGCCGAGCGGGCGATCACCGCCTACGAGGCGGGCGGCGAGCAGGCCGAGACCCCGCGCGCCGAGGCCGTCCGGCTGGCCGCGCTGATCGAGGGCACCGACCTCGGCCGGGTGGAGGCGGCCCGCGGCCGGCTCGCCGTCGCCGCCGAGCGGTGCCGGGCGCACGGGCTGGAGGAGGCGGCGGGGATCCTCGCCGAGCTGCGGGAGCGGCTCACGGACTGACGGCCGGACCTCCGCTGTGGCCCCGCCGTGGCCCCGCCGTTCTCCCGTACGGACGGGAACACGGCGGGGGCGCGGGCGGGTTGAGGACGATCATGCGCATAGGCGAGATCGAGATCCTGCCCGTCCACGACGGCACCGGTGTGGAGACGGCCCGCGACATCCTCGGCCGCCCCGGCGTCGCCGACCCCTGGGACTGCCACGACGAACACCTCCGCCCGGACGGCACGCTGGAGCTGCCGCTCGGCGGCTTCTGCGTCCGCACCGGCGACCGGGTGGTCCTGGTCGACGCCGGTGTCGGCGCCCACGACGACGGCCGGTACGTCGGCGGCGGCCTGCCCGACTCGCTCGCCGGGCACGGGATCGCCCCGGAGGACGTCACCGACGTCGTCTTCACCCACCTCCACTTCGACCACATCGGCTGGGCCTCGCACCGCGGCCGGCCGTTCTTCCCGAATGCCGCCTACCGGCTCCACCGCGCCGACTGGGAGCACTTCGTCAGCGGCGGCGGCCCGGCGGCGGACGGCCGGGCGGCCGCCGCCTTCGCCCCGGTGGGGGACCGACTGGAGCTGTTCGACGAGGACTTCACCGTCGCCCCCGGCCTCGACGCCCGGCACGCCCCCGGCCACACCCCCGGCTCCACGGTCTACGTGGCCTCCGGGGGCGGGCGCCGGGCGCTGCTGCTCGGTGACGTCGTCCACTCGGTGGTCCAGCTCTCCGAGCGGGACTGGCAGGTGGTGTGGGACGTCGACCCGGCCGCCGCCTCCGCCGTCCGCAACCGGATCGCCGACGAGGCGGCGGACACCGACGACGTCCTGGTCGCCGCCCACTTCCCGGGCCTGCGCTTCGGCCGGGTGGTGACCGTCGACGGGCCGCGCCGCTTCGTCGCGCTCTAGGGCCGGTGGGCTGGTGGGCCAGCGGGCCGGTGGGCCGGCAGGTCAGCTGGTCAGCGGATCGGCGAGGTCGAGGGCCGGCTGGGGGCGCAGATCTCCAACCGCTCCCAGACGCCCCACTGGCCGCCGGCGGTCGGATCCTCGTTCAGCGTCCACCACTTGGCGCGGTACGCGTGGCCCTGCCGCGAGACCTTGGCGCCCGCGGTGTACACCGTGTCGCGCTGCCACTCCGGGTCCTTGCACACCCCCGGCATGGTGTACGTCGGCGAGGCGGACGGGGAGGACGGTGAGACGGTCGGGGTGGTGGGCGGCGTGGCCCCGGCGAACCGCACCGTGAACCTGGTGAAGTCCCAGTCGTTCTGCACCACGCTGGAGCAGGAGCCGGACAGCCCCGGGTCGACCGTGCCCGGGCACTGCCGGTCCCGGTTGACCGACCAGTAGGTGTAGCGGGCCAGCTTGTGCGCCAGCGCGAAGTCCAGCACCGCCTGGAAGTCCGCCTGCCGGAAGTACTCGGCGACGTCGGTGCGGCCGTTCATCAGCGACACGCCCTCGTGGGCGTAGGCCTCCGCCTCCGACCAGCCGAAGGTGGTGCGCAGGATCTGGTTGAAGTTCACCAGCGCGGAGGTCTGCGCCGCCGCGCCGTTGAAGCCGCCGTCGAACGGCATGATCGAGTAGTTGTCGGGCGTGAAGCCCTGCGCCTTGGCCTCGTTGAGCATCTGCTGGCCGAACCAGCCGGTGCCCGCGGCGGTGCCGGCCGTGGTGATCGAGATGTACAGCCCCGGGTTGTTGCGCTGGAGGATGCGGGCCGCCCCGATCTCGTTGCGGATCGCCGCCGTGTTCTCGTACTCCGGCTCCTCCAGGTCGAAGTCGATCGCCTTCAACTGGTACTTGTCGACCACCTTCTGGTACCCCGCCGCGGTCGCCTCCGGCGTGCCGCAGGTCTGGCCGAGCTTGGTGCCGCCGTAGCCGCCGATCGAGACCGAGACGTCGCCGCCCTTGGCGCGGACGGTCTGGACGACGGCCGGCATGGTGGTGTCGGTGTCGATCGGGGAGGTCCCGCCCCAGGCCGGGACGCAGCCGCCCTTGTCCAGGATGAACGCGAGCTGGAAGGCCTTCTGGCCGGTGGCGTCCATCACCGCGGAGACGTCCGGCGGGCTGTTGTCCTCGGGCATCAGGTAGGGCGCGGAGGCGTACCAGTTGCTGCCGATGCCGCCGCTGACGGCGCCCGCGGCGGCCGTGGTGGTCGCCGCGTTCGCGGCGGCGACCGCCACGAGCCCGCCGGCCACCAGTCCGAGCACCGCGGCCACCGCGGCGGCGGCCCGGCGGCGCGGCGGCCGCGACGACTGCGACGGCGGCGGGTTCGGCGGTTGTGCGTGTGGGGGAAGTGCGCGTTCCATCGGGATCAACCTCTCCAGGAAACGGCGGAATACGGCCCACCCGCGCCAGTCGTGGGGGCGGCGCGCCGGGCCGGGGACACCCCGCGACGGGTCGGACCGCCGTGAGGCCTTCACTGGTATAGACCTGTCATGAGGGGTCGTCAACCGCCCGGACGGTTGCTCCGTGTGAGAACCCGCCGGCGTCCGGCGGGCCCGACGGGGGCGATGGCGGCCGCGGTAGCGCTGTCAGAGGAGGTGCCGGAGGTCAGCCTCGGTAGCCGTGTCGAGGTGGAGGCGGTAGGGCGTCCCGTCGATCCGGCAGATCGGGGTGGTGGTGGGGGCGTGCGGGGTGTCGAGGAGGATGTGAACGGCGGAGAGGGCGGCGGCGGGGTCGGCGTATCGCACGCGGCCGGTGGTCCGGTGGGGGGCGATCCGGACGGTGAGCGGCGCGTGGTTCGGGCGCCGGACCAGGCAGCGGGTGGGGGAGAGGATGACGGCGGCGGTTCGGCAGCCGGGGTGGTCGGCGAGTGCCTCGGTGGTCCAGTCCGCGGCCGTCCGGTACTCGCGGTTGTGGGTGGTGCCCGGAGTCGGCGCACCGGCCGCCCGGCGGTAGAGCAGGGCCGCGCTCCGTGCCTCGCGGACTCCGGCGCGGCCGAACTCGGCGGCCAGGTGGTGGTGCGGCAGGTCCGTCCACGGCGGGAGCCGGTCGATGTCGACGACGGCGCCTGCTCCGGTCCGCCCGGTCGGTTCGGTGCGGGCCCGGACGGCGAAGGCGGCCGGGGCCTGCGGCGCGGACGGCGGGGCGGGGAGCGGGCGCGGCCGGAGCGGGTGCGGCAGCGGGACCAGGCCGAGCAGCTTGTACAGCTCCGGGCCGAGTGTCGCCAGTGCCTCCCCGGGCCGGGCGAACGCCGCCTCGGCGAAGCGGCGGGTGCCCGGGGCGGACGGCTGTGTGGCGAGGATGGTCGCCGCGTCGTCGCCGGACGGGTCCAACCGGGGCGCGGCGGCGAGCAGACGGGCCATCGGGCTGCCCGGGACCAGCTCGCTGCCGCCGTCGCAGACCGCCAGCACGGGGCGGTCGAGCGCCGCCGCGTAGAGGGCGGTCGAGCCGTGGTCGGTGACCACCGTGTCACCGGCCACCAGCAGCACCGCCCACTGCTCGTACGGGTCGGCCAGCACCACCCCCGCGTCCAGGGCCGGCCGCAATTGCCGGGCGAGGTCGAAGGAGCCGGTCCGGCTGTATTCGTTGGGGTGCAGGACCAGTGCCAACTGGTAGGCGTCGTGGGGGAGTCGGGCGGCGAGCCGGGCCGGCAGGTCCGGGTGCCGGGCCAGCAGCGACTCCGGACCCCAGGTGGAGGAGAGCACGACCAGCCGGCGCGACCCGGTGCCGAGCGCCGATCGGAAGGCCTCGCGCCGGTCCCGTGAGGCGAGGATGCGGTCGAGCGTCGGATCACCCGCCACCAGCGCCGTCGCCACGGCGGGCGGGCACTGCTCCGCGAGCCGGTCCACCTGGTCGGGGTGGGCGAGGGCGTGCAGGTCGGCGAGCGGGCGCCGGTCGGCGGTGAGCAGGAACGCCGGGTCCAGGCCGGACGGGAGATGCGGGGAGCCCTCCTCGGCGAGTGCCTTGTTGAACCCGGCACCGTGCGGCAGCAGGACCTTGGGCCCGCGCAGCGCGGCGAGCTCGCCCTTGGGGCTGGCGGCGAGGATCAGGTCGTGGCGGTCGGCCAGCGCCTCGGGCCAGGACAGGCAGCGGGCACCGGACGGCGCCACCGCGGCCAGTGCGTCGGCGTCGAAGGCGGAGCCGGGGACGAGCGTGAACCGGCACCGGACCCGGGCGTCACCGTCGAAGACGGGCAGCAGGTCCAGCAGCCGGTGCAGCGCGGCCGCCGAGCGGACGGCGAACAGCACGCCGAGCGGGGGGTCGGGCGGGGCGTCGGGCGCCGTCACCGGATCCACCGGGTCGACGGTGCGACCGGCCACCGGTCGGCTGCCGGTCGATCCTCGTGCCCGCCGCAGCTCGGCGATCCCCGGCGAGCCGCCGACGCGGGCCGGACCGAGCAGGCTCCCACCCGGCTTCGCCGCCACTCCACCCCGGCCCCCGTCGATCGGATGTTCGGTTGGTCCGATCCGAATCTACGGGAGTCCTGCGCGCGGCATTCGGGCGGGTCGGGCCGCGTGTGGGGTTGGCGGACGGAGTGGCTTGCCGGGCCGCCGATCTGCGCCCAGGGGGAGCCGTTCCACTGGCGGACGCCGGTGTCGTCGGGGGCGCGGGCGTCGAGTGGCGGGGCGGCCGCGATGCGCGCCCGGGCGCGGGTCCGGTGGGGTCGGCGCTCAGTGTGGGGCGGCCGCCCCGGGGGCGGTGCGCACGCCTGCGAGCAGGCCCGCCACCGCCGGGGTCCACGGGCGGGTCGCGGGGCCGGTGAGGGTGAGTGTTCGGTGGGTGGCCGGGTGGATCGGGACGAGTACGCAGTCCGGTGGCAGCATCGGCTGGGCCAGCGCCGGCATCACCGACACCCCCACCCCGGCGTGCACCATGCCGATCAGCGTGTTGAGGTCCCGGATCCGGTGCCGTGGCGCGAAGCGGACGCCCGCCCGGCGGTAGGCGTCCCGGATGTGGCGCTCGCAGCCGCCCTCGGAGAGCAGGAAGTCGTCGTCCTCCAGGTCGGCCACGTCGACGGCCTCCTCGTCCGCGAGCGGGTGGTCGCGCCGGAGCAGCGCGTGCATCGAGTCCGCGCCGAGCGGGACCGCGCCCGGCGGCAGCGGGTCCGCGTCCACCAGGACCGCCGCGTCCACCGTGCCGGCCTCCAGCCAGACGCCCAGTTCGTCGTCCTCGCCCTCGAACACCCGCACCGTCAGCCGGGGGTGCTCGGTCCGCCAGCCGTGCAGCAGGCCCGGCAGCAGTCCCTGGCAGACGGTGGTCGGCGCGGCCAGCCGGACCGTGCCGGTCAGCCCGCCCGAGTGGTCGGCGGCGATCGTCCGGACGGCGGCGGCGGAGGCGACCGCCGTCCGGGCGTGCGGCAGGATCCGCTCGCCGAGCGGGGTCGGTCGGACCGGGGTGCCCCGGTGCAGGACGGGCGCGCCGAGTACCCGCTCCAGCGCCGCCACCGCGTGCGAGACCGCCGACTGGCTCACCTCCAGGTCGACCGCCGCCGCCCCGAAGCCGCCCGCGTCCGCCACCGCGACCAGCGCCCTGAGCTGGGCGAGGTTCACCTCGGAGGCCATGAGACTTCCTCATTTCTACCGCAGTGCCACTTGTTGGACTCATGGTCGGCCGAACCGCCACCCTCTGTCCATCGGGAAGCGGTGGCACGGGAGAGGGGACGAACGGATGGCCGGTACGGGACGGCGCTGGTGGCCGGGGTTCGTGGCGCTCTCGGCGATCTGGGGCGCGAGCTTCGCCCTGATCAAGGTGGCGGTCGACGCGGGCGCGCCCCCGGTGTGGGTGGCGGCCTGGCGCTGCCTGCTCGGCGCGGCCGCGCTCTGGGCGATCCTCGCCGCCCGCCGCGAGGCCGCCGTGCGCGACCTCGCCACCTGGGGCCACTGCGCCGTGGTCGCGGTGCTGCTGAACGCGGTGCCGTTCGTGCTCTTCTCCTACGGCGAGACCCGCGTCAGCTCGGTGCTTGCCGGGGTGATGAACGCGACCACCCCGCTGTTCGCGCTGCTCTTCGCGCTGGCCGCGGTGCCCGGCGAACCGCGCCCGGGGCCGCGCCGGATCGGCGGACTCGTCCTCGGCCTCGCCGGGGTGCTCACCGTGCTCGGCGTCCGGCACGGGCTCGGCTCCGGGTCGATGGGTGGCGGCCTCGCCTGTCTGGCCGCGACCTGCTGCTACGGCGCCGGCTTCGCCTACCTGCGCCGCCACCTCTCCACCCGGCCGCACTCGGCCGCCGCCGTGTCCGCCGCCCAGATCACCTGCGCCGCCGTCGAACTCGCCGTCGCCGCCCCGCTCGCCGCCGGTGCCCCGCACTGGCCCGGTGTCGGGGCCGCGGCCGCGTTGCTGGTGCTCGGCGCGGTCGGCACCGGTGTCGCCTACGTCCTCAACCTCGACCTGGTCCGCACCGCCGGGACGGCCGTGGCCGCCGCCGTCACCTATGTGACCCCGCTCTGGTCGACGGCGCTGGGCGCGCTGCTGCTCGCCGAACCGGTCGGCTGGAACACCCTGGCAGGCGGCCTCGCGGTGATCGCCGCCGTGGTGCTCATCCGGCAGCCGTCCGCCGCCCCGGACGGCGGGGCGCCCGCCGGACGACGGGGCCGGAGGGTGCGTCAGCCGGTCGGTTAGGGTGGACCGATGGGCACGGGGCGGGCAGCGGGCGGGGGCGTGGACACCGGGGACGCGCACATCGGGGACGCGCGCACCGATGACCTCCGCGGCGGCGGTGCGGCCGAGGCGCCGCAGACCGTGCCCGCCGCCACCGTCGCCGTCCAGGTCGCGCTGCGCGCCCGGCCGCTGCGCTTCCCGTTCACCCGCGACTCGCTGCGCTGCTGGGCCTACCTGGGCGTCGGCGCCCTGCTCGGCCCGGTGCTGGCCGTCCTGCTGGCCGCCCTCGCCCTGGTCGGCCTCGGGCTCTCGGTGGTCGGCGTCGGCCTGCCGCTGCTCCTGGCCGTCGCCCTCTCCGGTCGGCCGGTCGGCGCCCTGGAACGCCGTCGGCTGCGGCTCGTCGAACCGTCCCCGGTGCCCGATCCGCACCGCGCCCTGCCCGGGGCCGGCCGCCGCGCCCGGCTCCGGACCCGGCTGCGCGAACGCGCGACCTGGCGCGAACTCGCCCACACCCTGCTCGTCGGCCCGCCGCTCGCCGCCGCCGGACTGGGCCTCACCGCCCTGCTGCTGTTCTCCGCGGCGCTGGTCGTCAGCCCCCTCGTGGTCTGGGCGCTGGCCCCCGAGACCGTCATGCTGATCCCCGGCCACGTCGTCCCCGGACCGCTGTACGCCCTGCCCGCCACTGCCGTCGGCCTGGCCGGGCTCCTGCTCGGCTGCTACGCCGGGGCGCTGCTCACCACCGTCCACGTCAGGCTGGCCCGGCTGCTGCTCGGCCCCCGCGAGGAGGACCTCGGCAGGGAGCGGGTCGTCGAACTGACCCGCTCCCGGGCCCGCCTGGTGGACGCCTTCGAGGCCGAGCGCCGCCGCATCGAACGCGATCTGCACGACGGCGCCCAGCAGCAGCTCGTCGCCCTCGCCATGACCCTCGGGCTGGCCTCCCACGAACTGTGCGGACGCGGTGCCGGCGGCGAGGGCGGCGAGAATGCCGCGGGCGGCGCGGGCGCCGACGACCCGGTGCTCGCCCTGGTCGACCGGGCGCGCGGCGAGGCCCGGCAGGCGCTGGAGCAGCTGCGCGGGCTGGTCCGCGGCATCCACCCCCAGGTGCTCACCGACCACGGGCTGGCCGCCGCCGTCACCGAGGTCGCGCTGCGCCACCCGGTCCCCGTCGAGGTCGACCTCGACCTGCCCGGCCGACTGGCCGGCCCGGTCGAGTCCACCGCCTACTTCACCGTCACCGAGGCGCTCACCAACGCCGCCAAGCACAGCGGTGCCACCGCCGTCACCGTCCACGGGCGGATCGCCGACGGACGGCTGGTGCTGGAGGTGACCGACGACGGCCGCGGCGGGGCCGACCCGGCCGCCGGGGCCGGACTGCAGGGACTGGCCGACCGGGTGGCGATCCTGAGAGGACGACTGATGGTGACGAGTCCGACCGGCGGGCCGACCAGGCTCCGGCTGGAGGTGCCGTGCTCCGGCTAGTCATCGCCGAGGACGCCGTCCTGCTCCGGGCCGGGCTGGTCGAACTGCTCACCCGGGGCGGCCACGAGGTGGTCGCCGCCGTCGGCGACGCGGACGCCCTCGCCGCCGCGGTGGACGCCGACCGGCCGGACCTCGTCGTCACCGACGTCCGGATGCCGCCCGGCTTCCAGGACGAGGGGCTGCGGGCCGCCCTCCAGCTGCGCGACCGCCACCCCGGCCTGCCCGTGCTCGTCCTCTCCCAGTACGTGGCCACCCCGTACGCCACCCGGCTGCTCGGTGCGGCCGGCGCGCAGCCGGCCGGTCTCGGCTACCTGCTCAAGGACCGGGTCGGCGAGGTGTCCGAGTTCCTGGACGCGCTGCGGCGGGTGGCGGCCGGGGAGACGGTGATCGACCCGGAGGTGGTCCGGGTGCTGCTGCGGCAGCAGTCCGCCGACCGTCCGATCGCCCGGCTCACCCCGCGCGAGCGCGAGGTGCTGGGGCTGATGGCGGAGGGGCTCAACAATCAGACGGTCGGCGCCCGGTTGAGCATCACCGAGGCCTCCGTGGTGAAGCACTGCGGGAACATCTTCATGAAGCTCGACCTCGATCCGGTCGAGGGCAACCGCCGGGTGCTCGCCGTCCTGGCCCACCTCGCCGACCTGCGCGGCGAGTAGCTCGGCCCCAGCCGGAGCCGCCGGAGCCGCCGGAGCAGCGGGAGCAGCCGGAGCCGTCGGAGCTGTCGGTGCGCGGCGCTACGGTGCCGCCATGACGGAATTCGTACTCGTGGCGGGTGCCTGGCTCGGCGCGTGGGCCTGGGACGACGTGCTCCCCGACCTGCGTGCCGCCGGGCACGGTGTCCACCCGCTGACCCTCTCCGGCCTCGCCGAGCGGCGCGGTGAGCCCGCCGGACAGCAGACCCACGTCCAGGACATCGTCGACCTCGTCGAGGAGCGCGATCTGCGGGAGGTGGTCCTGGTCGGGCACAGCTACTCCGGCATCCCGGTCGGGCAGGCCGCGGAGCGGATCGGCGACCGGCTCGCCCGCCTCGTGCTGGTCGACGCCAACATCCCCGTCGACGGGCAGGCGTTCGTCGGCGCCGGCCCCTGGGGCAGCGCCGTCGCCGAGGCGATCGGCGCCAACGGCGGCTTCTGGCCGCCGCTCACCGCCGCCGACTTCGCGGGCCAGGGCCTCACCGGCGAGCAGACCGCCCGGATCGTCGCCGGCTCCACCCCGCACCCGGGCGGCAGCCTCACCGAACCCGCGGCGCTGGCCGGCCCCCTCGCCGCCCTCCCGGCGACCTACCTCACCTGCCTCCTCGACAGCCCCGAACCCCCGCCCGCCGTCGCCGCCCTCCTCCGTGACGCCGGCTGGCAGCACACCACCCTCGACACCGGCCACTGGCCGATGTTCTCCGAGCCGGCCGCCCTCGCCGCCGTCCTCCTGGCCGCCGCGAGCCGATGACGCGGTCCGCCCGCCGGCCGGCCGCTGGTGCACGATGACCGGTTCGGCCCGCTCCGGCGGGAGCCGGCCACCGGTCCGGCCCGCCGTGCCGTCGTCCGGCACTCGGGCCAGGGCCCGTTCCGCGCACGCTCCGGGAAGGTGACGGCCCGTAGGTGACCTTGGTCCGCGGATGCCGATCGACGAGTACGCAGGCTAGGCCCCGGGCGGTTCGATGTGCCCGCCGCTTCGGGGAATGGCGGGGCGGAGCAAAAAAGTGATATCACTTTGCCATCGGAAATCGATGCTCGCCGAAGGAGTCGCTCCCATGACCACATCGCGTTTCCCCGTCGAGGACGGCCTCGTTCCGGACCTTCCGGTCCCCGGGATCGCCGAGCGGACGATCACGGGATGGGCCGGTCTGCCGATGCTCGGGGGGAGCCTGCTCGGCCTGGTCGCCGGAGTCGGGTCCACCATCGCCGGTGCCGCCCAACTGTCCGAGGGCGGCAAGGGGCTGGGGATCGCCCTGGTCGTCGCCGGGCCGCTGCTGGCGCTCTGCTCGCTGCTGCTGACGTTCGGTCTGACGGTGGTCTCGCCCGGCGAGGCCCGGGTGGTCCAGCTGCTCGGCCGCTACCGGGGCACCGTCCGCGCCGCGGGTCTGACCTGGCTGAACCCGTTCACCAACCGGCACCGGATATCCACCCGGATCCGCAACCACGAGACCGAGACCACCAAGGTCAACGACGCGGACGGCAACCCGATCGAGATGGCCGCCGTGGTGGTCTGGCAGGTCGAGGACACCGCGATGGCGGTGTTCGAGGTGGACGACTACACCGACTTCGTCGCCATCCAGACCGAGACGGCCGTGCGGCACATCGCCACCAGCTACCCGTACGACGCCCACCAGGAGGGCCGGCTGTCGCTGCGTGACGGCGCGGACGAGATCGCCCGCAAGCTCTCCGCGGAGATCGCCGCCCGGGTCGCCTCGGCCGGGGTGCGGGTCGTGGAGTCCCGGATCACCAGGCTCGCGTATGCTCCGGAGGTCGCGCAGGTGATGCTCCAGCGGCAGCAGGCCGGGGCCGTGGTCGCGGCACGCCGGCTCATCGTCGAGGGCGCCGTCGGCATGGTCGAGGAGGCGCTGGACCGGCTCGCCGAACGCGATGTCGTGGACCTGGACGAGGAGCGCAAGGCCGCCATGGTGAGCAACCTCCTGGTGGTGCTCTGCGGCGAGCGCGGCACCCAGCCCGTCGTGAACACGGGCTCCCTCTACCAGTAAGGCGAAGCCTTGGCGACGGAACGGAAGAAGCTCCTGTTGCGGCTGGACCCTTCAGTTCACGACGCGCTCGCCAGGTGGGCCGCGGACGACCTCCGCAGTACCAACGCACAGATCGAGTTCCTGCTCCGTCGGGCTCTGGCCGACGCGGGCCGGATGCCTGGAGGTGCTGCCCGGATCCCCCGGCGCGGCCGTCCGCCCAAGCCGGACGCGGAGCCCGGCGCCCCGGCCAAGGAGCCTGCGGAGCAAGGCGATTCCGACCGGGACTGACCGCGCCGGCGGGGTGCCCGCCCGGAACGACCGTAGAGCGGCGACCGGAGCGCGGGCGACCGGAGAGCGGGGCGAGCGTGCCCGCCGCCCGTGTCGTGGGGGGGCGACCGGGGGCGGGCGGAGGAACAGCACGGGATCACCCGTGACCTGAGCCGGTGGCGCGGACGTGCGGAGGGTCGGTGCGGTCGACCGGGTCGTGGGGGCGGGCGGTGTTCTCCGTGAGGAGGGCGGTCAGACGGTCGGCGGTGGTGTCCCAGGACCACCGGGCGCGGACCCAGTCGCGGCCGGCGGCGGCCATGCGGGCGCGCTCCGGGGCGGGGGACCGGAGGATGCGGGTGATCGCGGTGGCGACGGCGGACGGGTCGCGGCCGTCGACGACGGTGCCGTTGACGCCGTCGAGGACGGCGTCCGGGGCGCCGCCGGAGCGGCCGGCCACGACGGGCAGGCCGGCGGCGGCCGCTTCCAGGAAGACGATGCCGAGGCCCTCCGCCTCCAGACCGGCCCGGCGGGTGCGGCAGGGCATCGCGAAGACGTCGGCCGCGGCGTAGGCGTCCGGGGTGTCGGCGTGTTCGAGGCCGCCGGTGAGGACGACCGCGCCGGGGGCGGTGAGGCGGCGGGCGAGGTCGCGCAGGCGCCGTTCGTCGGGGCCCCGGCCGACCAGGACGAGGACGGCGTCCGGCACGGTGCGCCGGATCAGGGGGAGCGCCCGTATCAGGGTGTCCTGGCCCTTGCGGGGGACGAGCCGCGCCACGCAGAGGATCACCGGTGCCCGGGGGAGGTCCTTTCGGGGGACGCCCTCCAGGAGGCGCGGGCGGAACAGTTCGGTGTCGACGCCGGGGACCAGCCGCTCCAGCCGGGCCGAGGGGCCGAGCGCGGGGGCGATCCGGTCGCGGGTGTAGGCGCCGAGGTAGGTGACGACGTCGACGCTGTCGCCGATCCGCCGCAGCAGGCGCCGGGCGACGGGGGTGCGGGCCCACCAGATCTCGTGGCCGTGCGTGGTGGCGACGGTCCGCCGGATGCCGGGGGCCAGCCGCCGCAGTCCGGGGGTCATCGCGGCGAGCGGGGCGGCGGCGCCGAACCAGACCCGGTCGCAGCCGTACGCCCGGGCGAGTTCGGCGGCCCGGCGGGTCACCCGGGGGGTCGGCAGCAGCGTCCGGGACCGGTCGCGGACCACCGGGAACGGGAGCGCGGCGTCATGGCGGTCGGCGCCGGGTTCGGCCGAGGTGTAGACGACGACCTCGTCGGCGGGCAGCCGGGTGGCCATGGCGTGGACGAAGGTCTCGATGCCGCCCTGCCGGGGCGGGAAGTCGTTGGTGACGATGAGCGTGCCGGTCATGGGAGGGAGACCACCTGGGGTGTACGGGGGCGGGGGGATCGGCGGGGGGTGGGGCGATCGAGGGGGTTGAGGGGATCGAGGGAGGTGAGGGAGGCGCGGGGGATCCGGGGGCTGCCGGACAGGCGCGGGAGGAGGGCCAGGACGGCGGGCAGGGCGAGGTAGCCGAAGCGGCCCGCCGGGGCGAGCAGGAACGCCAGGGCGAGCCCGAGGGCGAGCCGGTCGGCGGCGGCGACGGTGTCCCGGGGCGGGTGCCGGACCAGCGACCGGGCGACGGCGAGCCCGGCGAGGAGCAGCAGGGCGAGCGCCGCGTACCAGCCGCCGGGGGCGAGGTCGGCGAGCAGCCGGCCGGGCAGCGGGCTGCTCGCCGGGGTGGGCAGGCCGCCGCGGCCGGTGGGGAAGGCGAACACCTGCTCCACCAGCGGCCCCGGTGCGCGCAGCGCGCTCGGCAGGACGAGCGCGGCCGTGCCGGCGACGGCGGTGGCGGCCGTCCGCAGGGCCGCCCGGCGTCCGGCGGTGGCGGCGAGCAGGGCGACGGCGACCGCCACGGTGGGCCAGGCCGTCCACTTGAGCGCGCAGGCCAGCGCGAGGGCCGACCCGGCGGCGAACGGGCGGGCCCGCCCGGCCAGGGCGAGCGCGAGCACGCAGAGGCCGGTCAGTGGCAGGTCGACCCCGCTGACGCAGAGCGGCAGCGCGACCAGTGGCGAGGAGACGAGCGCAGCCACCGCCAGTGCGGGCAGCGCGGGTACGGGCACGGTCGGACCACCGCCGGGCGTGAGCCCGCCGGACGCGGACGCGGACGTGGTCGCGCGCCCGGTGGTGGGCGGCACGGGGCCGCGTCCGCGCGGCCGGACGGCGGCGGCCAGGCAGCCGAGGAACACGGCGGCGCACCAGAGGCGGGCGTCGCCGAGCAGCCGGGCCGGCCACCCGTCCGCGCCGAACAGGGCGCGCGGCAGTCCGAACAGTGCCATCCCGGGCAGGTAGGGGGTGTACTCGGCGACCGTCTGCGGCTCGGCGAGATACGGCGTGCCGTGCCGGAGCAACAGCTCGCCCGACCGTTCGATGACGACGACCTCGCTCTGCCCCTGCCCGGTCAGGACCAGGACGAGCAGGGGTGCGAGCACCGCGCCGGCCAGCGCGACCGCCACCGATCCGGCACGCGCCCACCGTGGCGGCAGGGCGAGCACGGCGATCGCCGCCGCCACGTACCCGGCGGCCGCGAGCAGCCCCCAACTCCGGTGCGGTCCCAGCCCGGAGGTGAGCGGGAACGCCCCCGCCCACCCGGCCGCGACCAGCCACCCGCCGCACCACAGCGCCCTCCGCCCGCCGGGTGGGCGGGGCGGACCGGAGGAACCCGGTGGACGGGGGGCGCGGTGGACACGGCCGGGGCGGGGCGGACGGCCGGGCCGGGAGGCGGGGCCGGGAACGGAGGGAAGCGGGGTTCGGATGCGGTGAATCGGCACCACTTCATTGCAGCGGCGCAGGTCGGCGAGGTCATGACGGTCAGGTCGAGTCCTCCGGTCGGGTTTCCCCTACCACCGGGAGGGCGTCCGGGGCGGCCCGCGCGACCGGGGCGCGGCGTCGTCGGGGCGGTGGGCGTGCACGGGCGTGGGCTCCTCCTCGTCAGCGGGTGTTCCGAACAAGGGAATTCGTATCCGATCTCACGTTCGGTGTCCATCGAATTACGTTCGGTGCGGATCCCTCGCTATCGTGGACCCGTGGCGAGGTCCTGGGATGAGGCGGTCGGGCGGGCGCAGGAGCGGTT
This sequence comes from Kitasatospora sp. NPDC057692, assembly GCF_042799475.1. Lineage (NCBI taxonomy): Bacteria > Bacillati > Actinomycetota > Actinomycetes > Kitasatosporales > Streptomycetaceae > Kitasatospora > Kitasatospora sp. NPDC057692. The sequence continues at coordinate 69,345 of NZ_JBHVIV010000001.1, forward strand.
GGCGGCGGCGCCCGGGGTGCGGGTGGTGGGGGAGGACGAGGGGCGCGGGTTCGCGCTCTGGGACCTCGCCTCCTGCGCCGAGGGGGAGTTGGGCGAGTGCGTCGACCCGGCGTCGATCGGCCCGGCCGAGGAGCGCCGGCTGCGCGAGCGGCTCGGCGAGAGCGGCCGCGAGTGGCCGGGCGGCGAGCTCTACCGCCGCCGCTACTGGCTCCTCGCCGACGGCCCCGACGGCCCCGACGGCCCCGACGGCCCCAGCGGCCCCGGCGGTCCGGCTGCCGCCGAGCCGGTCGGGACCGTCGCCGTCGACAACTGGACCAGGGGCCCGGGCCAGTTGGCGGTCTCGTCGCTCTACCTCCGCCCCTCGGCGCGCGGCCGCGGCCTGGCGGCCGCCGCCCTCGACCAGGTCTACCGCGCCGCCACCGCCGAGGGCCTGCCCGGCTACCGGCTGGAGGCGCACTGGACCTGGCAGCACGCCCCCCGCTACTACCTGCGCCGCGGCCTGTGGGTGGTCTCCTGGAAGCACGCCATCGGCCTCGCCCGGATGCCCCAACTCCCGCCCTACCGCGTCCAGGAGGAGGACGGCCGCCTGGTGCTGTCGGTCGTCGGCCGTCCGTCGCCCGACCCCTCCGGCATCGTCTGGACGCCGCTGCTCGCCGCCGGGAGCGAGGGCCGCCGACTGCGGTTGGACGAGACCGCCGCCTATCGGCAGGCCGACGGCTGGGTGCACGGCTACGCGCGATCGACGCTCGCCCTGCACCTCGCCCTCGCCGGTCGCCCGTTGGTGCGCGGCCCGCAGTGGTGGGCGGAGGCCTGGCGCTGGGCGGACATCGGCGAACCGGAGGGCCTGGCCTACCGGATCGAGGAGTTCGAGCGGTCGGCCCGCGCCGAGGGCCGGACGGTGGCCACGCCCTACCGGCCCCCGGCGTTCCCGGCCGTGCCCCGGCCGTCGGCGGAGGCAGTGCCTACGGAGGCGTTGCCTACGGAGGAGACGCCGCCTCCGGAGCAGGCGCCAGGGCCGAACGCCGCCGCCCCCCGGCCGTCGGACGGCGCGCCGACGCCCTGAGCCCGCCCCGGCCCGTCTCCCGGGACGATTCGCAGGACACGGCCTACCGGCCCGCCGCCCTGGGCAGGCTCCGCCGGACGCACACGTCGGCACCGCACACGTCGGCACCGCCGGACCCGCAGGCACCGCCCACGCCGCCGACACCGCCGACACCGCTCACAGAACACCGAGTTGAGGAGCCCGCCATGCCCGCAGTGCACGAATCCGTACTCGACGCGATCGGCGGCACACCGCTGTTCCGCCTCGCCCGGCTCGGCGCCGGCCTCGCCGCGCCCGTCTACGCCAAGGCCGAGTTCCTCAGCATCGGCGGCAGCGTGAAGGACCGCGCCGCGCTGTCCATGGTGCTGGCCGCCGAGCGCGAGGGGCTGCTGGCGCCCGGCGGGACGATCGTGGAGGCGACCTCCGGCAACACCGGCATCGGCCTGGCCATCGTGGGCCGCCAGCGCGGGTACCGGGTGATCGCGGGGGTCGCGGACCGGGCGGCGCCGGAGAAGTCGGACATCCTGCGGGCCTACGGCGCCGAGGTGGTGCTCGCGCCGACCGCCGTGCCGCTGGAGGACCCGGCGCACCTGTTCAACGTCGTCCGGCGGCTCGCCGAGGAGACGCCCGGCGCCTGGCTCGCCGACCAGTATGACAACCAGGCCAATCCCGACGCCCACGTCCGCACCACCGGCCCGGAGATCTGGGAGCAGACCGGCGGCCGGGTGACCCACTTCGTCGCGGGCGTCGGCACCGGCGGCACCATCACCGGAACCGGCAGCCACCTGAAGGCGGTGTCCGGCGGCGCGGTCACCGTGGTCGGCGCCGATCCCGAGAGCTCCGTCTACGGCGGCGGGGACGGCAGCCCGTACTACGTCGAGAGCATCGGCCACTTCATCCACCCCGACACCGTCGAGGACCGCTGGCCGCAGGCCTACCGGAAGGACGTCGCGGACGCCTTCGAGCGCATCCCGGACCGCGAGTCGCTGCTGACGGCACGCCGGCTCGCCCGGGAGGAGGGCATCCTGGCCGGGCCGTCGTCCGGCACGGCGGTGGCGGCCGCGCTGCGGGTGGCGCGCCGGCTGGGGCCGGAGGACCTGGTCGTGGTGCTGCTGCCGGACTCGGGCCGCTCGTACCTCTCCAAGGTGCACAGCGACGCCTGGATGCGGCAGTGGGGCTTCCTGGAGGACGGCGAGGACGGCGAGGACGGCTTCCCGCCCGACGGCACCGACCGCTCCGGCGGCACCGGCGGACCCGCGACCGACGGCACCGACCGTCTCCCGGCCGGCGCCGTCCCGGCCCCCCGCGCCGGCCTGCGGCCGCTGCTCGACGGCGCCGGCCCGCTGGTCACCGTGGACGCCGGAGCGACGGTGGGCGAGGCGGTGCGGGCGCTGCACGGCGTGCCGGGCGGCGTCGCCCCGGCCGTCCTGACGCGGACGGCGCGCCCGTACGGGGTGAGCGCTGCGGAGGTGGTCGGCTCGGTGTCCCGGGAGGCGCTGGCGGCGGCGCTCGCGGTCGGCGCGGCCGGGCCGGACGCCCCGCTGGGCGCCCTGCTCGGCCCGGCGCTGCCCGCGGTGGGCGTCGGGCAGTCGGTGGGGGAGGCCCGTGCGGCGCTCGGGGCGGCGCACCCGGGCGTGCTGGTGCTGGTGGACGGCCGGGCCGCGGGGGTGCTGCCCCGGCCGGTGCTCACCGCGTAGCACCGGCCGGGGCGGCACCCCGTAGCGCCGGTGCTCACCGTGCGGCACCGGCGCACACCGCGCAGGAGCGGCGGGGACGCCTGGGAGACTCGACGCCATGGCAGAGATCGAGATCGACGGCGCCCCCGCTGACCCGGCCCGGCTGGCCGCCCTGGGCCTGCTCAACTACGGGCACTTCACCACCCTGCGCGCCGAGGCCGGCCGCACCCGGGGCCTCGCGCTGCACCTGGACCGGCTGGTCCGCGACTGCCGCACGGTGTTCGGCGCCGAGCTGGACCGGGCCGAGGTCCGCGCCCGGATCCGCCGGGCCCTCCCGGCCGACGGCGCGCCGGTGATCGTCCGGGTCACCGTGTTCGACCCGGCGCTCGGTCTGGAGCGCCCCGCCGCCCCCGCCGTACCGCACCTGCTGGTCACCACCCGCCCGGCGCCGGCCGCCGCTCCCGGCGCGCTGCGGGTGCGCACCGCCGGGTACCGGCGCGAGCTGCCGGAGGTGAAGCACGTCGGCCTGTTCGGCCTGCTGCACCAGCGCCGGCTCGCCCAACTCGACGGTTACGACGACGCGCTGCTGCTCGACGACGCGGGCCGCATCGCCGAGGGCGCCACCTGGAACCTCGCGCTGTACGACGGCCGCGAGCTGGTCTGGCCGGACGCCGCCGCCCTGCCCGGCGTCACCGCCGCCCTGCTCGCCGGCGCCCACACCGGCCCGCAGCGGCGCGAGCCCGTCACCGCGGCGGACGGCCTCGGCCGCTTCACGGCCGCCGTCGCCGTCAACGCGGGCGTGGGCGTCCGCCCGCTCGCCGCGATCGACGGCACCGTCCTCGACCCGGCCCACCCGGTGGTCGCCGAGCTGCGCGCCGCCTACGAGGGCGTCGAGCCGGAGCCCGTCTGACCGCCGTGCGAGCGGACCGGCCGGGCACGCCCTGACGCCACCCGGAGACCGGACGGGGGGATAACCCCACCCCGGGTCCGCCAGCGGCCTGCATGGTCCGCCGCAGCCCGTCTTCCTAGCCTGGAACACGTCGACGACCAGCGACGATCCATCAAGGAAGGCCCCACCATGGCACCCCGCCGTTCCCGCCCCCAGCCCGAGCCGACCGGGCGCCCCGCCGCCGCCCACGCCGCGATCGAGCTGCGCGGTGTCCGGCGCAGCTACGGCCGCGGCGGTGAGACCGTGTACGCCCTGCGCGGCATCGACCTGGCGCTCGGCCACGGCACCTTCACCGCCGTGATGGGGCCGTCCGGCTCCGGCAAGAGCACCTTCCTGCAGTGCGCGGCCGGCCTGGACCGCCCGACCGAGGGCCAGGTCTACCTGGGCGGCGAGGAGATCACCCGGCTCAGCGAGGACCGGCTCACCAAGCTGCGCCGCGACCGGATCGGCTTCGTCTTCCAGTCCTTCAACCTGCTGCCCTCGCTGAGCGTGCTGCAGAACGTGCTGCTTCCGCAGCGCCTCGCCGGGGCGCGCCAGGACCGCGCCCGGGCGAAGGAACTGCTCGCCCAGGTCGGCCTCGGCGACCACGGCCGGCGGCGCCCCGGGGAGCTGTCGGGCGGTCAGCAGCAGCGCGTGGCGATCGCCCGTGCGCTGGTCACGGCGCCGGACGTGCTGTTCGCGGACGAGCCGACCGGTGCGCTGGACACCACGACCGCGCACGAGGTGCTCGGCCTGCTGCGGCGCGCGGTGGACACCATGGGCGCCACCGTCGTCATGGTGACCCACGACCCGGTGGCCGCCTCCTTCGCCGACCGGGTGGTCTTCCTGGCCGACGGCGCGCTCGCCGACGAGCTGTACCACCCGGACCCGCAGGCCGTCGCCGACCGGATGGTCCGGCTGACCGCGCGCCCGATGGGGGCGGCGGCATGAGCAACGGACTCGCCCGCGCCTCGGTGCGGTTCCGGCCGGCGTCCTTCGTCGGCACCTTCGTCGCCCTGCTGTTCGGCGCCGCCGTGATCATGGGCTGCGGCACGCTGCTGCAGACCGGGATCACCGCCTCGGTGCCGTCCGTCCGGTACGCCGAGGCGCCGGTCGTGGTGGCCGCCGACCCGAACGTCACGATCAAGTACAAGACCAACGACGAGAACGAGACCCACGAGCAGCCGGTGTCCGAGCGGGCCCGGGTCGACGCCGGGCTGGTGGCCCGGATCGCCGGACAGCCCGGCGTCGCCGCCGCCCGCCCGGACACCGCCTTCCCGGTGCAGAGCGGGCCCCAGACCCAGCCCCAGGCCAGCGCGACCCAGGCCACCGCACCGCAGGCCGCCGCGACCCAGGCCCTGCCGGGCCCGCTCACCGGCCGCGGCTTCGCGGCGCTCGGCATCGCCGGCCCGCAGGACAAGCTGGTCGAGGGCCGCGCCCCCGGCGCGGGCGAGGTCGTGCTCGACGCCGACACGGCGCGCGCCGCCCACCTCGCGCCGGGCGCCACCGTGGCGCTCACCGCCCCCGGCGGCAGCGGCGGCTACCGGATCTCCGGCCTCGCCGCCCCCCAGCGGTCCGGCCCCACCGCCTGGTTCGCCGACCAGCAGGCCGACCGCCTCTCCGGCCACCCCGGCCGGGTCGACGCGATCGCCGTCCAGCCCCGTGAGGGCGTGGACCACAAGGCCCTGACCGCGCAGGTGAAGCAGGCCGTCGACGGTGCCGCCAAGGTGCTGAGCGGCAAGGGGCGCGGCGCCGTCGAGCAGCCCCTGCTCAACGAGGGCAAGGTGATGCTGACCGCGATCGGCGGGTCCTTCGGCGGCACCGCCACCATGACCGCCGTCTTCGTGGTCGTCTCCACCGTCGCCCTGGCCACCGGCCAGCGCGCCCGCGAGTTCGCCCTGCTGCGGGCCGTCGGCGCCACCCCGCGCCAGATCCGCCGGACCATCGCCACCGAGGCGATGCTGGTCGCGCCGCTCGCCGCCGCACTCGGCATCCTGCCCGGCCTCGGCCTGGCTCGCTGGTGGTTCGACGGGATGGTCGAGCGCGGCGCCGTCCCGGCGGACGTCGAGCTGTCGGTCGGCCCGCTGCCGATGCTCGCCGCCGTCGTGCTGTGCACGCTCGCCGCCCTCGCGGCCGGCTTCTTCGCCGCCCGCCGCCCCTCGAAGATGCGGGCCGGCCAGGCGCTCGGCGCGGCCGCCGTGGAACCGGCCCGGCTCGGTGTCGTCCGCACCGTGCTGGGTGTGGTCGCAGCCGCCGGCGGTGTGGTGCTCGCCGGGGTCGCCGCCGGTCTGGACGGCGCCAACGCCGCCAACACCGCGCTCGGCGTGGTGATGTCCTTCCTGGTCGCGGTCGCCCTGCTCGGCCCGTGGGTGGCGCGCGCCGCCGCCTGGGTGCTCGGCCTGCCGCTGCGGGCGGGTGGCGCGTCCGGCTCGCTGGCCGCCGACAACGCCCGTGCCAACGCCCGCCGGCTGGCCTCCGCGATCACGCCGATCGTGATGGTCACCGCCTTCTGCGGCACCCTGCTGTTCATGCAGAGCACCATCCGCCACGAGACCGGCGAGCAGGTGCGCACCGGCATCACCGCCGACCACGTGCTCGGCTCCACCGGCCCCGGCCTGCCCGTCGCCGGGCCCGGCACGGCCGGCGCCGTCGAGCAGGCGGCCAAGGTGCCCGGCGTGGACGCGGCCGTCGGGGTGCTGCGCACCGGCGTCGTCTACCGGGACGGCGACCAGCTGCTGTCCGCCCCCGCGCTGGGCGTCACCGGGGACTCCGCCCGGCTGCCCCGGGTGCTCGACCTCGGGGTGCGCGGCGGTTCGCTGGCCGAGCTGGGCCGCTCCGCGGACACCGTCGCGCTCTCCGCCGAGCTGGCCTCGGCGCTGGGCGTCGAGGTCGGCGAGCAGGCCCCCTTCTGGCTCGGTGACGGCACGGCGGTGAAGCCGCGGGTGGTCGCCACCTACGAGCGCGGACTCGGCTTCGGCCATGTGCTGCTGCCCCGCGCGGCGGTCGCGGAGCACGTCACCGCCGGGTTCGACCACCAGGTGCTGGTCGCGGACGCGCCCGGCGCCGACCGGGCCGCGGTGGCCCGGGGCCTGTCCGGCCTCGGGGTCCCCGGGCTGACGGTGACCGACCGGGCGGGCTTCGCCGCGCAGGCCGACAAGTCGCAGGAGATGGGCTCCTGGGCGAACACGGTGATGGCCGGCGTGCTGGGCGGGTTCGCCGCCGTCACGGCCGCCAACACCCTGGTCATGACGGTGCTGGACCGGCGCCGCGAGGTGGCGCTGCTCCGGCTGGCGGGCACCACCCGGCGCCAGGTGCGCCACATGATGCGCTGGGAGGCGCTGCTGGTGGCCGCGGCCGGCCTGGGCATCGGCTCGGTGATCGCCTGGCTCACCCTGGTGCCGATCACCCGGGGCATCGCCGGCGCCGCGCCGCACGTCCCGGCCGGGACGGCGCTGCCGCTGGCCGCCGCGGCGGTGGGGCTCTGCCTGGCCGCGACGGCCCTGCCGGCCCGGGCCCTGCTGGGGTCCAGCCCGGTCGCCGCGAGCGGCGGGAAGCAGTAGCGGAGGCGGACGGGAGCCCTGCCGGGTTCCCGGGGCAGGAGCGCCCGGGACACACCGGGGCGTGGACGGGCGGTGCGCGCGGGGCTGGCGCACCGCCCGTTCGGGTGACAAAGGCGCGCTGAACAGGCGGGCGAGCGGGGTCGTCGGCCGGAAAGCGCGCTCGTCGCACCGATAGTGAGGGATGATCAGCCGCGCTCGCGGCCGCGCCCGTTCCGGTGCCGCGTGCCCGCGGCGGCTGTCCCGCCCACACCTCCCGCGCCGAGCGCGCGTCCGGCATGCCCGTCACCCCGGCGTGCCCACGCCGCCGCGGCGCGCCCGGCAGAGAGAAGGCCGACCGTTGAGCAGTCCCCCGGTGATCCGCACGCCCCGCCTGCCGCTGTTCCCCTCGGCGCGTTCGTCGGACGGCCCTCCGGCACCCCCGGCGGTCCGCCTGCCCCGGCTCCTGCTGCGCGGCACCGCGACCGCCTCGGCGGCGCTGGTGCTGGCCGGGACGGTGCTGGCCGCGGGCTTCCTGAACGGCCACTACGAGGCGCTGCGGGCGCACGAGGTGGCCGCGATGGCGCTGGGCGGCGTACTGGTCGTCCAACTGCTGGCGGCCGCGCTGGTCGTCCGGGCCGGCGGGCCGGCGGGGGAGCGCGGACCGCGGTGGCCGCTCGCGGCCGCGGTGCTGCTGCTGGCCGCCGACGGGGCGCAGACCGGGGCGGGCTACGAGCGGGCGGTGGGCGTGCACATCACGCTGGGTGTGCTGCTGGTCAGCGCGCACCTGTTCGCCCTGGTCGGCGCGTGGCGGCTGCCGCTGAGCCCGCCGTCGGCGCTCCCGCAGGCGGCGGAGGACGGCACCGGGCGGCTGCCCCGGCCGTCCGGCACGGGGGCCGGCAGCGGCACCGGACCGGTGGAGGTGGCCCCGTGAAGCGCCGCCGGTTCCTCGGCGCCGGTGCGGCCGTGCTCGGCGCGGGCGCCCTCGGGGCCCTCGCCGTCCCCGCGGCCGCCCGGCTGCTCACCGAGGGCCGGCCGGGCCGCCGGCTGAGCAGCGACGTCCCGCTGCCGGAGCCGTTCCAGGTCCCGCTGCCGGTGCCCGAGGTGCTCGCCCCGGTCCGCTCCGACGCCACCGCGGACTACTACGAGCTCACCCAACGGGTCTCCCGGCTGGAGATCCTGCCCGGCCTGCGCACCGAGGCCTGGACGTACGGGGGCAGCTACCCCGGGCCGACCCTGTCCGTGCGCTCGGGCCGCCGGACGGTGGTGACCCACCGCAACGAGCTGCCGGTGCCCACCGTGGTCCATCTGCACGGCGGCCACACCCCGGCCGAGAGCGACGGCTACCCGGTGGACCTGCTGCTCCCGGTCGGCTCGTCCGCCGACCACCTCGCCGACCACCTCGCCGGCCACGCCGCGGGCCACCCGATGGCCGGGATGGACGCCGACCCCGCCCGGACGGTCACCGGCACCCGCGAGTACGCCTACCCGGGCCGCCAGCGCGCCGCCACCCTCTGGTACCACGACCACCGGATGGGCTTCACCGGCCCGGCGGTCTGGCGCGGCCTGAGCGGCTTCCACCTCGTCCACGACGACGAGGAGGACGCCCTGCCGCTGCCGCGCGGCGAGCGCGACCTCCCGCTGATGATCGCCGACCGCGCCTTCGCCGAGGACGGCTCCCTCGCCTATCCCGCCACCGACCCCGACCTCGCCGTCCCGGGCGTCACCGACGCGTACATGAACGGCGTCCTCGGGGACGTCATCCTGGTCAACGGCGCCCCCTGGCCGCGCGCCGCCGTGGACCGGGCCCGCTACCGGCTGCGCCTGCTCAACGCCTCCAACGCCCGCCTCTACCGGCTGGAACTCGACCCGCAGCCGTCCGGCGGCGACGCGTTCGTCCAGATCGGCGGCGACGGCGGCCTGCTGGAGGCACCGATCGCGCACGACGCGGTCGAGATCGCCCCCGCCGAGCGCTTCGACCTGGTGGTGGACTTCTCCCGTTACCCGGCCGGCACCGACGTGCGGCTGATGAACCGCTTCGGCGACGGGCGGACCGAGGAGGTGATGCTCTTCGAGGTCGGCTCGCGCCCGGTGAGCGACGACTCGGCCGTGCCCGAGCGGCTCTGCACCCTCGAACGGCTCGACCCCGAGGACGCCGTGGCCACCCGGGTGTTCGGCTTCCGCCGCAGCCGCGACGGCGACTGGACCATCAACAACCGGCTCTACCAGCCCGGTCGTGCGCTCGCCCGCCCGGCGCTCGGCAGCACCGAGCTCTGGCGGTTCTTCAGCGACGTCCACCACCCCGTCCACGTGCACCTGAACGCCTTCCAGGTGCTGTCGCGCAACGGCGGCGACCCGGGCCCGTACGACGCGGGCTGGAAGGACACCGTGGACCTGCGGCCGGCGGAGGCGGTGGAGGTGCTGGTGCGGTTCACCGACCATCCGGGGTCGTACATGCTGCACTGCCACAACCTGGAGCACGAGGACATGGCGATGATGGCGGACTTCGTCGTGGAGTGACGCGAACCCTCGCTTTTCACCCGTTCGGCGGAGCGCGGGTGGGCGTCCCGTACGCCCGTCCGCGCTCCGCCGCCGGGGTCCCGGGGCCGGCCCGCCGAGGTGCCGCGCCGCGGCGGCTGCCCTAGCGTCGCGGGGAGGACGGCCGCCGGCCGGTCCGCCCGCCGCGCACGTGGAGGAGCCGCGCCATGACCAGTCCGACCGAACGCCGACGGCGCGGCCGGGCCGCCCGCGACCGCATCCCGCGCTCCGCCCACGGCCGCTGGATCCCCGCCGCGGACCGCCCCGACCCGCTGGACGTGCTGGCCCGGCAGGCCGAGGACCGGCTCACCGACCTCAACCCGATCCGCTACGGCCGGATGGCCGACTCCCCGTTCGCCTTCCTGCGCGGCGCCGCCGCCGTGATGGCCGCCGACCTCGCGGCCGTCCCCGAGACCGGCATCACCGTCCAGCTCTGCGGCGACGCGCACCTGTTGAACTTCGGGGTGTACGCCTCCCCGGAGCGGGCGCTGCTCTTCGACGTGAACGACTTCGACGAGACCTACCCCGGCCCCTTCGAGTGGGACGTCAAACGGCTCGCCGCCAGCGTCGCCGTCGCCGCCCGCGACAACGGCCACGCCGAGGGGCGGGTCCGCCTGGCCGCGCTGACCGCCGCGCAGGGCTACGCCCGCGCCATGCGCCGCCTCGCCGGGTTCGGCGAACTCGACGTCTGGTACGCCCGGATCGACGTCGAAGACATCCTCCCGCTGGTCCGCAAGAGCCGCCGCAAGCGCGTCGAGGCCACCCTCGACAAGGCCCGCCGCCGCACCAGCCTGCAGGCCTTCGACAAGCTCACCGAACAGGGCGAGGACGGCCGGCGCCGGATCATCAGCGACCCCCCGCTGCTCGAACCCGTCCCGCGCGACGAACTGCGCCGGGTCGGCAAGATCTTCGACGACTACCGGGCCACCCTCGCCGAGGACCGCGGCATCCTGCTCGACCGCTTCCGGATGGTCGACGTCGCCCGCAAGGTGGTCGGCGTCGGCAGCGTCGGCACCCGCTGCTTCGTCCTCCTGATGGAGGGACGGGACGAGCGCGACCCGCTGTTCCTGCAGATCAAGGAGGCCGGGCGGTCCGTCCTGGAGGCGCACCTGCCCGCCGCCCGCCCGGACGCCGAGGCCCCGGTGGTGCACGGCGGGCACCGCGTCGTCACCGGTCAGCGCCTGCTGCAGGCCGCCAGCGACATCTTCCTCGGCTGGACCACCGGTCCGGCCGGGCGGCACTTCTACGGCCGCCAGCTGCGCGACATGAAGGGCTCCGTCGAGGTCGCCGGCATGACCCCCGGAGACCTGCGCGGCTACGCCGACCTCTGCGGCCGGGCCCTCGCCCGCGCGCACGCCCGCTCCGGCGACCGGCTCGCCGTCGCCGGCTACCTCGGGGGCTCGGACACCTTCGCCGAGGCCGTCGCCGACTTCGCCGTCCTGTACGCCGACCGGACCGCCGCCGACCACGCCGCGCTGCTGGCGGCGATCGACGCGGGCGCGGTGGCGGCGCGGCGCGGGGTCTGAGGGGGCGCGGGGTCCGGGGGCGGGGCGGTAGGCCCTACGCCCCGACGGCGCCGAGGACGCGCTCGGTGACCAGCTCCGGACGGTCGCTCGTCAGCGCGTGGCCCGCGCCGGGCACCACCTCCACCCGCGCCGAGGGCAGCAGCCGGCCGATCCGCTCGGCGACCGCGCGCGAGTCGTGCAGGGCGCTGCGCTCCCCGAGCAGGAACAGCGCGGGCCCGTCCAGACGGCGCAGCTCCTCGTCGGAGAAGACCGGCGGCACGGGCAGCACGCGGCGGAACCCCAGCGACGCGCGCATCAGGCCCGTCAGTTCGCCCTCCAGGACGGTGCCGTTGCGGACCAGCCGGGCCAGTCGGGGGCGCAGCGGCCGGGGCGCGGCGGCCGCGAGCCCGCCCGCGATCAGCCAGGTGTAGAACCGCGGGCCGAGGGCGGCGAAGCCCGCGGGGTCCAGCAGGGTGAGGGAGGCGGTCCGGCCGGGGTGGTGGAGCCGGTGGCGGAGGGCCAGCCAGCCGCCGTACGAGCAGCCCACCAGGTGGGCGGCCGTCGCGTCGAGACCGGTCAGCACCTCCTCCAGCCAGGCGGCGCCGTCCCGGCCGTCGGCGATCGGCGCGCTCTGCACGCTCGCGCCGGGCTCGCCGACGGTGTCGACGGCGACGACCGGGCGGTGCCGGGCCAGCGCGTCGATGTAGCGGTGCCACATCAGCGCGTTGCCGCCGGAGCCCGGGAGCAGCACGACGGGTGCGTGCCTGCCGTCGGGAGCGCCGTCGTGCGTGCCGTCGGGTGCGCCGGGTCGCGGTCCGGTCCGGTAGACGCGGGTGGTTCCGAAGGAGGTCGGGAGGTCGATCGCCGTGCGCGGACCGGGCCAGAGCTGCGCCAGGGTCCGCTCGTAGGCAGCGTCGAACCGCTGCCGCGCCCGGTCGTTCTTGAACGCGCTGATTCGCATGGTACAGGTGTATCACGGCATGATACGGGTGTACCAGAGAGGTGGAGCCATGACTGCGCGGACCGACCACGAGGAACGCCGGCGGGAGATCGCCGAGGCACTGCTGCGGATCGCCGACACCCAGGGCCTCCAGTCGGCCAGCATGCGGGTGGTCGCCGCCGAGGCGGGCGTCTCCCTGCGCCTGGTGCAGTACTACTTCACGACCAAGCAGGGACTGCTGCTGGACGCCCTGACCAGGCTGACCGCCCAGCTCCAGGCCCGGATGGAGCGGTGGATCGCCGAGACCGCCGGCTCCCCGCCCACCCCGCGCGGCGTCGTCACCGCGATCCTCTCCTGCATCCTGCCCACCGACCCGGAGAGCCGCCGGATCACCCGGACCTTCGCCGCCTACTACACCCTGGTGCTCAACGACCCCGAGGTGCTGGAGAAGCACGGCGCGCGGCAGCCCGAGGTGCTGGAGGGCTTCCTCGCGAAGCAGCTCCGCGCCGCCCGGCAGGCCGGGGAGATCGACCCCGGCAAGGACCCCGAGGTCACCGCCGCCGGCCTGCTCGCCATGGTCAACGGCCTCGGCTCCAGCGTGCTGGGCGGCCAGCGCACCGGCGAAGCGGCGCTCGCGATCCTCGCCCGCCACCTGGACGAGCTGTTCCTGACGCCCTGACGGGGCTCCCGGCCGCTACCTCAGCAGCCAGTCCCGCGTCCGCTCCATCACCTCGGCCCGGCTGCGCCCCGCGTGGTCGACGTCCACCAGGTGGTACCCGATGCGCAGCGTGAACGACACGAACGCCCGCACCTCCACGTCCTCCGGATCCGGGCAGAACGCCCCGTACAGCGACCGCAGGTACGCCATCCGCCGGGTGTCCACCCGCCGCAGCCGCCGGGCCACCGCCTCGTCCCGCCGCGCCCACTCCCGGATCGCCAGGTCCACCGCCATCCCGGTCACCTGCCCGTCCCCGGCCTCCGCCGCGATCGTGAACAGCCGCTCCAGCCGGGCCCGCGCGTCCCCGCCCTCACCCTCGACCCGCTCGATCACCCCGTCGGTGACCGTCCGCTCCCAGGTGTCGAGCATCTCCGCGAGCAGCGCCTCCCGATTGCGGAAGTACCCGTAGAACCCGCCCTTGGTCACCCCGAGCGCCTGCGCCAGCACCTCGACCCGCACCGCCTCCGGCCCGCCCCCCGCGAGCGCCCGCAGCCCCTCCTCCACCCACCGCTCCCGCGGCGTCCGCGTCACACCCATGCGCCTCACCGTACCCGGGGCGGCCCCCGGGCTGAGCGGCACGGCGGACGGCGGCCGGTTGTCAGTGGGCCGTGCCAGGATCCGGTGGCATGTTGGAGATCACGGTGCGGACGGAAGACGACGAGAGCCTCCCGCGGGTGGGTGCCGAGGTGTTGGCGGGGCTGGTGCGGCGGATCGGGGAGCGGAAGGACCGGTTCCTGGTGGTGGAGCGGATACCCGACGAGCCGGATGTGTACGTGCAGGTGTGGCACGAGGAGGGCGGCGAGTACACGTTGGAGTACCGGGACGGCGGGCCGGACAAGCACTTCCAGGTGCTGCTGGACGACCCCGGGCCGGTGATCGCCGCGATGACGGCCTGGGCGCGCCGCGAACCCGGGTGGGGCGACGGGCTGGAGTGGGAGGCGTTGGAGCTGCCGTAGCCGGGTGCGGCTCAGCTCATCGACCAGACGGACGGGTCGTGGGGGACCGGTGGGGAGACGGCCGACAGGTGGGGGGAGGCGAACGCCCCGGCCGCCGTGCGCTCCACCGCGGCCCGGGTGACCGCCGGTGGCGCCCCGGCCGGCGGGGGCTCGGCGCGGACGTGCGCGCTCGCCTCGTCGAGCAGGTCGATGGCGGCACCCGGGAGGACCTGGCCCGGCCGGTGGCTGCGGGCGAGCCGGGCGGCCGACGCCAGCGCGGCGTCGGTGATCTCCACGCCGTGGTGCGCGACCAGCCGGTGCCGGGCGCCGTGCAGGATCTCCAGCACCTCCTGGGGGGCCGGTTCGTTCACCGCCAGCAGGTGGATCAGCCGGTCGAGCCCGGCGTCGCGGTCCCAGCGCTGGTAGTCGGCGGTGGTGGCGGCCGCGATGACGGAGGTACCGGGCCTTCCGAGTACCGGGCGGAAGAACGCCAGCGCGGTCGCCCGCCCCTCGCGGGTGTGGACGGTGGCGAGGGCGTTGTCGAGGAACAGGACGAGCCCCGCCGTCCGCCGGACCTCGCCGACCAGCTCCGCGATCACCTCGGTGAACCGCCCGTGGTGCCGCGGGTCGGTGAAGAGCTCGCCGACGTCGAGCAGGCGGACGGTCCGGTCGCGGAACGCGTGGGGCACGTGCCCGGTCGCCACGGCCCGGGCGAGCCCGAGGACCGTGCTCGTCTTGCCGACCCCCGGCTCCCCGACCAGCAGCGGGACGTTGCGCGTCTGCCGGGCGAGGATCCGCAGGATCCACTCGATCTCCGGCCGCCGTCCGAGGGCCGTGACGGCGGTGGCGGCCGACCGGTCGGCCATCTCGCGGGTGAGGTCCCTGGTGGTCCGCTCCAAGGCGGCCGGCTCCTGGACGGCCGGCTTCTGGACGGCCGCCTCCTGGACGACCCGGTCCTGAACGGCCGGTTCGGCGACGGGGGCCCGGGCCTCCGAGCGGCGCACGACCTCCTGGAACACCCGGGCCGAGTCCAGGCCGAGCGCCGCCAAGGTCCGGGTGCCACCCCCCTCGCCTTCGTCGAGGAGGGCCAGGAGGAGGTGCTCCGTCCCGACCTCGTGGTGCCGCTGACCCGTGGCCACCGCACGCGAGCGGTCGAGGACGGCGGTGGCCCTCGGGGTGTACTGCAGGTGCCCGAGCGCGGGAACGAAGGCGGGCCTGGAGACCGCCACCACCTGCTTCCTGGTGCCCTCCAGCGACAGGCCGAGCGCTCGGAGGACCTGGCCGGCGGCACCCTGTTCCTCGTGCAGGAGGCCCAGCAGGAGGTGCTCGGTGCCGATGCGGTGGTAGTTCAGTTCCCTGGCCTCCTCGCGCGCCAGCAGGACGACCCGCCGGGCGTGGTCGCCGAACCGCTCAAACACCCCGTGCACCCCCCTCCAGCGCCGCCAGGTCCTTCCGCGCCCGCACCGTGTGCTCGTGGTTCAGGCCCAGGACGCGGTCCCGCTCCGAGACCAACTGCCGCAGCAGGGCCGCCGCCTCCTCCTCGGCGCCCGTCATCGCCAGGTTGCGGGCGAGCATGTGCCGGGTGCGCAGGGTGTCCTCCTGCTCGCCGCCGAGGACGCGGCTGCGGTCGGCGAGCAGGATCCGCAGCAGGGCGGCCGCCTCCACCCGGTGGCCGGACTCGCCGAGGTTGACGGCGAGGAACTGCCGGGTGTGCAGGGTCTCCGGATCGTCCTCGCCGTACAGGTGGGCGTAGGCCTCCGGGAGCGGACGCAGCATCCGGACGGCCTCCGCCGGGTGGCCGGCCCCGCCGAGGCAGTGGGCGAGGGCGCGCCGGGTGCGCAGGACGTCCCCGTGCTCGGGACCGAGGACGCGGGTCTGCTCGTCGAGCACGGTGTGCAGCGCCTCGGCGGCGCCCGCCCAGTCACCCCGCAGGGCCTGTTGCTCCGCCTCCTGATACCGCTCGCGCAGAGCCGCGGCGGCGGTGGCGGCGAAGGCCCGGTTGAGGCCGAGGGCGATCTGGTCGGCGTTCTCGGTGCCCCGGTTGCGCGGGACGGGCAGGCCCTCGGAGCGCATGAGGGCGGCGAGCCGGCGGTAGAGCTCCGCGACGGTGAGCTCCTCCGGTCCGCCCACGACGCCCTCGCGCAGCAGGCGCAGGAGCCGCCCGGAGAACGCGGTGTGCTCCTCGTCGGGCGGGGACAGGGAGACCTGGTCGTGCGAGGAGGAGGCGAGCACATAGGTGCCCGCGACCTCCAACTGCGCGAGGTCGGTGCCGTCGCCGGACATGGCGTCGTTGACGGCGCGGCCGGAGAAGCAGCAGTCCAGCACGATGATCTTGGTGGCGGCGGGGCTGTCGAGCACGGTGGCGCGCACCTTGTCGTACTCCAGGGAGTTGAAGTCCGGCGACCCGTACTCGCTGTGCGACAGCGCCAGGTAGAGGTCGTGCCGGCGGCCGCCGACCAGTCCGTGCCCGGTGAAGTGGACCAGCAACAGGTCCTCCGCCGCCCTCGCGGCATCCTGCAGCCTCCGGCCGACCCGGGACAGGTCGCCGTCGTTCAGCAGGACGGTGCAGTGCTCCTCGGGGACGATGCCGTGGTCCGGGTCGGTGAACTGGGCGGCGAGGTCGGTGACGGTGCGCCGGACCGCCGGGAGGTCCGGCAGGTCCGGGTCCGTGTAGTCGCTCGCGCCGACGAGCACGATCCGGGACCGCAGCGGATCGGGAAGCGGCACCTCAGGCCTGCTCGCCGTCGCTGCCGTCCAACGCGCCGCGCAGGATCGCCTCCAGCTCCCCGGCGCGCACCCGCTTGGCGTCGAGCTCCACCGTCACGCCGCCGGGCCGGCGGATCTTCAGCCGGACGTCGCTGCGCCGCGGCTGCGCGAACCAGGCCCGCAGCGACGAGGCGAGCACCGACAGACCGCCGCCGGTCCCGAGGGCCACCGAGACGGTGTCCAGCACCGCCCCCATCTCCCCGGCCCCGGGCGGCGGGCCGCTCAGGCCCACGCCCCGCAGCCCCGGCTCCCCCCGGAGCCAGTCGGTCAACGACTCGGCCTCCGCGACGGTCTCCCCACCGGTCACGGAAATGTGCACGTCCACGAGTGCCCCCCACTAGGCCTGGTGATGGACGGGGTTGAGGGCGGCCAGTCTACTGATCCCGGCCTCGTACCGCCGCACCCCCGGGGGGTGCGGCGGTACGGGTCGGTGGTCTCGTGACGCCCCCCGGGGGAGGCGGCGGTGCTCAGGCGCCGGGGGCGAGCAGGTGCAGGGCCGCCGGGGCGGCGGTGACCTCGATGGGGAGGCGGGCCATGAACTCGCCGTCGGCGTAGGAGGTGATGCCCGGGGAGGTGAGCCGGAGGGAAGGGGTGCGGTAGGTGGTGACCTCCGGGTGGTGGATGTGGGTGCCCTTGAGGAGGGTGGGGAAGAAGCGGGCGATGCGGTGCCGCGGCATGGCGTCGACGAGGGTGACGTCGAGGAGGCCGTCGGCGGGGTCGGCGTCGGGGCAGATGAGCATGCCGCCGCCGTAGCTGCTGGTGTTGCCGACGGCCGCGAGGGTGAGGTGGCGGCTGATCTCGGTGCCGTCGGCGAGGGTGATCCGGAACGGCAGGGGGCGGAGGTTGGCGAACTCCACCGCGATGGCGAGGTGGTAGCGCATCCGGCCGCGCGGCCAGCGCAGGCGGTTGGTGCGGTCGCTGACGAGGGAGTCGAAGCCGCTGGCGAGGACGGAGCCGAACCAGCGGGTGGTGCCGTCGGCCGCGGTGATCCGGCCGAGGTCGACGGTGCGGGTGCGGCCGGCGGCGACGGCGTCGGCGGCGGCCTCGGGGTCGTCGCGGGGCAGGCCGTGGGCGCGGGCGTGGTCGTTGCCGGTGCCGGCCGGGATGACGCCGAGCGGGGTGGTGGTGCCCGCGACCGCCTGGAGGCCGAGGTTGATCATGCCGTCGCCGCCGACCACGACCAGGGCGTCGCAGGACCCGACGGCGTCGCGGGCCAGCGCGAGCGAGTCGGCGGCGGAGGCGCCCGCCCGGGCGTCCACGGTGATGCCGTGGTCGCGCAGGCGGGCGGCGGCGCGGCGGGCCGCCGGTTCGGCGTGGCCGGCGGCCGCCGCGGGATTGGTGAGGAGAACGACGCGGGCGATGGTTCTCCGGTCGCTCACGGGATCAGCTTGCCCGGGTTGAGGATGCCGGCCGGGTCCAGCTCGGCCTTGACGGCGCGCAGCACCCGCACGCCCAGGTCGCCGATCTCCGAGGCCATCCAGGGGCGGTGGTCGGTGCCGACGGCGTGGTGGTGGGTGATGGTGCCGCCGGAGCGGACGATGGCGTCGCCGGCGGCCCGCTTGGCGGCGGCCCAGCGCTCCAGCGGCTCCTCCCCGAGCGCGGCGACCACGGTGAAGTAGAGCGACGCCCCGGTCGGGTAGACGTGCGAGATGTGGCAGAGCACCAGGGCGCCGGGCAGGGCCTCGGTCAGCGCGGCGGTGACGGCGAACCGCAGGCCCGGCAGCTGCTGCCAGGTGGCCGCGGTCTCCAGCGTCTCGCACAGCGCGCCCGCGTCGAGCAGCGCGTCGCGCAGGTAGGGGGCGTTGAACCGGCCGTGCTCCCAGGCCCGGGCGGGCGCCTCGCCGAGCGGGCTGCCGCCGGCGGCGAGCAGGGCGGCGCGGGTGAGGCCGTGGCGTGCGGAGACCTGCTCGGCGGTGCCCTCGAAGACGGTGACGGCCAGGCAGCCGGTCACCGCGGGCTCGCCGCCGATCTTCTCGGTCATGGCGAGGTTGACCATGGTCTCGGCCTCGTCCGAGAGCCGGATGACGGTCGCCCCGGTGCCCTGCTGCTCGACGGCGCGCAGCGCGGCGGTGCCGGTGGCGAAGTCGGGGAACGACCAGGCCTCGTACGCCTTGACGGCCGGCACGGGGTGCACGCACACCCGTACGGCGGTGATCACGCCCAGGGTGCCCTCCGAGCCGAGGAAGAGCTCGCGCAGGTCGGGCCCGGCGGCGGAGGCGGGGGCGCGGCCGAGGTCCAGCACGCCCGCCGGGGTGACGACGCGCAGCCCGCGCACCATCTCGTCGAACCGCCCGTGGCCGGCCGAGTTCTGCCCGGAGGACCGGGTGGCCGCGAAGCCGCCGATGGTGGCGAAGCGGAAGCTCTGCGGGTAGTGGCCGAGTTCGAAGCCGTGCTCGGCGAGCAGGGCCTCCGCGGCCGGGCCGGTGAGGCCGGCCCCGAGCAGCGCCTCGCCGGAGGTCCCGTCCAGGTCGAGCAGCCCGTCGAGGCGGCGCAGGTCGAGGGAGACGACGGCGGCGAAGGCGCCGCGCTGCGGCTCCAGTCCGCCGACGACGCTCGTCCCGCCGCCGAACGGCACGACGGCGATGCGGCGTTCGGCGCAGACGGCGAGCAGCGCGGCGATCTCCTCCTCGCCGCCGGGCAGCACCACCGCGTCGGGCGCGTCCTGCGGCTCGCGGGAGCGGCGGCGCAGCAGGTCGGGGGTGGACTTGCCGCCGGCCCGGGGGAGGCGGTCGGCGTCCGCGGTGCTGACGTGGGCCTCGCCGACGGCGGCGGCGAGCGCCGCGAGGTCGTCGGGGGTGAGGGCGGACGGTCGCAGCACGACCTCCGAGACGTCCGGGCCGGGGGCGGCGTCGCCGGTGACGCCGAGGGCGGCGGCCAGCAGGCCCTTGACGTCGGCGGACAGCTCCTTGGCGAGGGCCGGGTCGCCCCAGGCGTCCCACTTCATCGGGGGGAGGGGCAGCGCGGCCGCACCGGCCGGCGCTGCTTGCTTCTCGGGGGTCATGCGTTACAGTTTTACACATCATGTCAAGTAGTAACGATGACTTCGAACGGTCGGCCGAGCCCCGTGGGACCGACGACGCGATCCTCGACGCCGCCGCCGAGCTGATCGTCCAACTCGGCGTGGGCCGGACCCAGTTGGCCGAGATCGCGCGCCGCGCCGGGGTGAGCCGGCCGACCGTCTACCGGCGCTGGCCGGACGTGCGGGCGGTGATCGGCGCGCTGCTCACCCGCGAGATCGGCGCCACCCGGGACGCCGTCCGGCTGGCCGGCGCCGACCGGGCCGCGTTCGTCGACGGCGTCGTCGAGGTGGCCGTCCGGCTGCGCGACCACCCGGTGCTCGGCGCGCTGCTGCGCTCCGCCGACTCCGACACGCTCTTCGAGTACGTGGTCGACCGCCTCGGCACCAGCCAGCGCGGACTGCTGGAGGCGCTGCGGGCCGGGATCGCCGAAGGCCAGCGGCACGGCTCGATCCGGGCCGGCGAGCCGCTCGAACTCGCCGCCATGGTGCTGCTGATCGCCCAGTCCACCGTCCAGTCGCACCGCATGGTGGCCGCGCTGCTGCCCGAGGCGGCCTGGCGGCGGGAGCTCGCCCGCGCCCTCGACGGCTACCTCGCGCCGTAACGACCACCACCGACCGCCAGACCGTCACGGAGACCGCAGATGACCAGCACCGCCGGGCCCTTCGCCGGGACCTCCCGACTCACCGCCCGCCGCCGGGAGCTGGAGCTCGACGCGCTCGCCGCCGGGCCGGCGGTCGACCTGCTGGTGATCGGCGGCGGGGTGACCGGCGCGGGCGTCGCCCTGGACGCGGCGGCGCGCGGGCTGAACGTGGTCCTGGTCGAGGCGCGCGACCTCGCGTTCGGCACCAGCCGGTGGAGCTCCAAGCTCGTCCACGGCGGCCTGCGCTACCTGGCCTCCGGGCGGATCGGCGTGGCAAGGGAGAGCGCGGTCGAGCGCGGCGTGCTGATGACCCGCACCGCCCCGCACCTGGTCCGGCCGCTGCCCCAACTGGTGCCGCTGCTGCACGGGTTGATGAAGCCCGGGCAGGCCGCGCTGGTCCGGGCGGGCTTCCACGCGGGTGACGCGCTGCGGCTGAGCGCCGGCACCCCGGGGCGCCTGCTGCCCCGGGTGCGCCGGGTGGGTGCCGAGCGGGCCCGCGCCCTGGTGCCGGGCCTGCGCGGCGCCGGGCTGTCCGGCGCGCTGGTCGCGCACGACGGCCAACTCGTCGACGACGCGCGGCTGGTGGTGGCGCTGGCCCGGACCGCGGCGCAGTACGGGGTGTCGGTGCTGACCCGGGTGCGCGCCGAGCGGGTGACCGGGACGGGCGCCCGGCTCACCGACACCCTGACCGGCGCGTCGTTCCTCCTGAACGCCCGCGCCGTCGTCAACGCCACCGGTGTCTGGGCGGGCGAGGTGGACCCGTCCATCCGGCTGCGCCCCAGCCGGGGCACCCACCTGGTGGTCGACGCGGCCGCGCTCGGCCGGCCCTCCGCCGCGCTCACCGTGCCCGTCCCCGGCTCCACCAGCCGGTTCGTCTTCGCGCTGCCGCAGCAGCTCGGCCGGGTGGCGGTCGGCCTCACCGACGAGGACGCGCCCGGCCCGGTCCCGGACGAGCCGCAGCCCACCGAGGCCGAGCTGGACTTCCTCCTGGCCACCGTGAACACCGCCCTGGAGACGGCGCTGACCAGGGCCGACGTGCGCGGCGCCCACGCCGGTCTGCGGCCGCTGATCGACACCGGCGACGGCGCCACCGCCGACCTCTCCCGGCAGCACGCCGTACTGGAGTCGCCGGACGGCGTGATCACCGTGGTCGGCGGCAAGCTCACCACCTACCGCCGGATGGCCGAGGACGCCGTGGACACCGCCGTCCGGCTGCGCGGGCTGCCCGCCCGCGCCTGCTGGACGGCCCGGCTGCCGCTGGTCGGCGCGCCCGGCCACCGCGACAGCCGCCCGGCGCCGGAGGGGGAGGTGGCGGCCTCGCTGCTCGCCCGGCACGGCGGCGCGGCGGGCGAGGTGCTGGCCCTGGGGGAGGAGCGGCTGGGCGCCGGCCACGGCGCGCCGGTCGCGGAGGGCGTCGACGTCAGCCGCGCCGAGATCGCGTACGCGCTCACCCACGAGGGCGCCCTGGACACCGAGGACGTCCTGCACCGGCGCACCCGCATCGGCCTCGTCCCGGCGGACGCCGACCGGGCCCGCGCGGCCGTCGAGGAGATCGCGGCGAAGGCGCGCTGACCCCGGCGGCCCCTCACTGCTCCGTCCGCTCCGCCATCGGGTGCACGGCCCCGTCCAGCTCCAGCGCACAGCTGAGCGGCCGCTCCGCCGAGCCCGTCCGCTCCAGCCGCACCGCCAGCGGCCGCGGCGGCTCCTCGGCGAGCTGCGCGGCCAGCGTGAGCGGATACACCCCGTGACCGTGCACCCGGTGGAACGCCACCTCCTTGCCGTCCACCAGCACCTCGGTCTCGGTGATCCACCCGGACCGCACGTTCACGGTGACGGAGTGCCCGCCCCGGTCGAGGTGGAAGCTGTGCCGCTGACGCATGAGGACCTCCCGCAGTGCAGCCCCGGCCAACGGTCATTTTACGGCCGGAACCAGGTCGATTCCTGATGGATCGCGGCAAAAGCGGTGCTCCGGTGATCAGTAGAGTGGCGCACCGGGAAGATCGGGAGAGGGCGGATGCACCAGTATCGCGTGGTGAAGTACACGGAGGACGAGCGGACCGGGGCGGCGCCGGCGTGGACGGCCATCTCCGACATCGGCCGGTCCTTCGGCGGGGAGGTGCTCACCGAGCCGGTCTACCGGGCGATGGAGGAGAGCTATCTCGCGGCCGTCCGCCGGTTCGCGGCGGTGGACCGGGTGACCGCGCTGCGCGTCGAGGGGCTGGAGATCTACCCCGAGAGCCCGTGGTGGCAGCGCGTCGCCGACGGTGACCGGCTGCCGCTCGACGAGGCGCTCGAACTGGTGCGGTCGGTGCTCCGCGAGGACTACGTGTGGTGCCAGTTCTACGGCGACGGCGACTTCTTCGTGCACATCAGCTACGACTACTACATGTACCTCGGCGTCTCGGGCCCGCCGGAGCAGGCCGTCCTGGAGACCCGGGCCTCGGGCCTGTACGTCGACGACTTCGCATCACCGTTCTGGGACTGAGCGGCGGGAAGGCGGCAGGAGCGAGGAGTGGGGGTGAGGCCGGGATGACGGCACCGGTGGTCGCCTTCCCGTGCGTGCTCGTCGACGATGACGACTGGCTGATCCCCTGCGGGACGCCGGACGACGTCCGCCTGGCGTCCGAGCCGGACTTCGTGAGCGACATCAGGGACGCCTTCGACGCCGGCGGGCGGCCGCTGCGGCTGTTCGCGACGGGCCGAAGGGGAACGACATCGCCTTCGAGCCGGCCGGGCCCGCCGATCCCGCCCGGTTCCGCGGGTGCGTGGAGTCCTACTTCCACCACTGGACGGATGCCGCGCCCCAGGCGTTCACCGCCGACCTGGCCGGCTACGCCGAGGCCGTCGTGGCGGCGGCGCGGAGC
This sequence comes from Kitasatospora sp. NPDC057692, assembly GCF_042799475.1. Taxonomy (NCBI): domain Bacteria; kingdom Bacillati; phylum Actinomycetota; class Actinomycetes; order Kitasatosporales; family Streptomycetaceae; genus Kitasatospora; species Kitasatospora sp. NPDC057692. The sequence continues at coordinate 92,453 of NZ_JBHVIV010000001.1, forward strand.
ACTCCGGCCCGGAGGCGGAAGCGGAAGGCCCCGGAGGGGTGATGTGATGGTCCGCAACGGAAGCGGAAGGAAGCGGGACGGCGTTGCGGTGGATCAACACGGACTTCGGCTACTACGCGCTGTGTCCGGTGGAGCTCCTCCCCTCGTGGACCGGGAACGAGGCGGACGGCACGGTCCTCGACGACGTCGCGGGGATCGAGTTCCTGGGGCGGGACGTCGTCACACTCTCCGGTGAGCCGCTCGAAGTCGCCTGGATCCCCGAGCGGTTCTCGTTCGTCCGCTGGATCTCCGCCGACGGCGACGGCGGGATCGCCGAGGGCCTGGATGCGGCCCTCGGCGATCCGTCGCGGTGGGAGCACTGCGCCGACGTGCGGCTCGGCGGGAGGTACCGGCTGATCGACTCCGCCTGTCCGGGGGACTACCCGCACGCGGGCGAGAGCATCGACGTCGACCTTCCGGACGCGCTCTACCGGATCCTGTCGCTGGCGCTGGAGACGCCGGACGGTGAGTTCCGCGTCGACCGGCTGGAGCCGGTGCCGCCGGCGCGCGGGTAGCCCGGCCGGGGCTCAGGCCAGGCGGCCGCCGCCGTCGACGTGGAGGACGGTGCCGGTGACGAACGGGCTGGTCATCGCGAAGTGGACGGCGCGGGTGAGGTCCTCGGTGGTGCCGGTGCGGCGGGCGGGGTTGCGGTCGGCGACGGAGCGGAGGAAGGCGGTCTTGTCGGCGCCCATGCGGTCCCAGGCGCCGGTGTCGACGATGCCGGGGGAGACGGCGTTGACGCGGACGGGGGCGATCTCGACGGCGAGGGCCTGGACGAGGAAGGCCAGCGCGCCGTTGGTGGTGGCCATCACGGTGCGGGCGGGGGCGGGGCGCCAGGCGGCGACGCCGGAGAAGAAGGTGAACGAGGCCCCGTCGGGGGTGTCGGTGGCGGCCTGCGGGGCGAGGTGCTTGGCGAGCAGCAGCGGGCCGTAGACCTTGGCGGCGAACGCGCGGTGGACGTCGGCGAGTTCGAGCTCGGCGAGCGGGCCGTTGGCGGGCAGGGCGGCGGTGGAGACCAGGTGGTCGAAGCGGCCGGTGGCGGCGGCGAGGGCCGCGATGGAGGCCTCGTCGGTGAGGTCGACGGGGACGACCTCCGCGGGGCCGGACAGCTCGCCGGCCGTCCACTCCAGCTTGCGCGGGTCGGGGCCGGCGAGGACCAGTTCGGCTCCGGCGGCGGAGGCGGCGTGGGCGAGGGCGCGGCCGGTGTGGGAGCCGGCGCCGACCACGACGACGCGGCGGGAGGCGAGGGGGAGAGTGGTGTCGGTCATGCCCACAAGGCTGCGCTGAGCTGGGTGGATGCGTCCAAGGCTTGTTTTCTCGGTCGGCCATAAACTCCTTGCATGGCTACCCTCCGGCAATTCGAGTACCTGGTGACCGTCGTCGACACCGGCTCCTTCACCCGTGCCGCCGAGCTGCTGCACGTCACCCAGCCGGCGCTGTCGCACCAGGTGCGGGCACTGGAGAAGGCGGTGGGCGGGCCGCTGCTGGAGCGGCTGCCGCGGGCGGTGCGGCCGACGCCGATGGGGCGGGCGGTGCTGCCGCACGCCCGGGCGGCGCTCGCGGACGCCGAGCGGCTGCGGGCGGCGGCCCGGCAGGCGGCCGGACTGGCGGGCGGGGAGCTGGAGTTGGCGACGGTGTACTCGGTGAGCCTGGGCATCCTGCCGCCGGTGCTGCGGGCCTGGCGGGCCGCGCACCCGGGGGTGCGGATCCGGCTGAGGGAGTTCGCGCACACCGAGGAGTTGCGGGCGGCGATGGCGGCCGGACAGGCGGACGTGGCGGTGGGGACGCCGCCGGCGGACTGGGAGGGGCCGATCCGGGAGCTGGGGGTGGAGGAGTTCGTGCTGGTGCTCCCGGCGGAGGACGAGGACGCGGGACCGGCGGCGCACCGGGTGCCGCTGGCCGGACTCGCCGGGCGCGACTGGGTGCACTACGCCCCCGGCAACGGCCTGGCGGACCTGGTCGACGCGGTCTGCGCGGAGGCCGGGTTCCGCCCCCGGGCGGCGGTGCGCACCGAGCAGACGGCCGCGGCGCCGCTGCTCGCGGCGGCCGGGCTGGGGCCGGCGCTGGTGCCCGCGAACATCGTGCCGACCGGGTTCGACGGGCTGGTCCGCCGGCCAGAGCCGCCGGTGCGCCGGCCGCTGGTGGCCTACACCCGCACCAGGCCGGACGCGTTGACGGCGGCCTTCGTCGAACTGTTGGCCCGTCGGGCCTGTCTGCTGCCGGACCAGGTGGCCCGGATGTTGTCGGACGACGAGGCTCCATGATCTCTACAGTGCTGTAGATTCGTTGGCAGGGAGAGCGACCGAGGAGGGCAAATCGTGGGAGTTTCGCTGGCCAAGGGCGGCAATGTCTCGCTGACCAAGGAGGCGCCGGGGCTGACGGCCGTCATCGTCGGGCTCGGCTGGGACGTCCGCACCACCACCGGAGTCGACTACGACCTGGACGCCAGCGCGCTGCTCTGCGGCGCGCACGGCAAGGTCGTCTCGGACCAGCACTTCGTCTTCTTCAACAACCTGAGCAGCCCCGACGGTTCGGTCGAGCACAGCGGCGACAACCTGACCGGTGGCGGCGACGGCGACGACGAGCAGATCAAGGTCGACCTGGACGCCGTTCCGCTGGAGGTGGCCAAGGTGGTCTTCCCGGTGTCGATCTACGACGCGGACGCCCGGCTCCAGAACTTCGGTCAGGTGCGCAACGCGTTCATCCGGATCGTCAACCAGGCCAACGGCCAGGAGATCGCCCGCTACGACCTCACCGAGGACGCCTCGACCGAGACCGCGATGGTCTTCGGCGAGCTGTACCGCAACGGCGCCGAGTGGAAGTTCCGGGCGATCGGCCAGGGCTACGCCTCCGGCCTGCGCGGCATCGCCACCGACTACGGCGTCAACGTCTGACCGGCGCCTGAACGGCGGGCCCGCCGGGCGGCTCGACGCCCGGCGGCCCACCCGCCTACCGGCCCACCCGCCTACCGCTCCATCGCCAGACCGCCGAACCCGCCCGTGGCGCCCAGCTGTCGGCGCCACCACGCGACCATCCCCGGCTCGTCGATCGCCGCCCAGTCCGGCGCCCCGGTGACCTGTGCCCGGCCGAGCCGCCGGCTGAGGCCGACCAGCGCGTGCCCGGCCGCGCCGCGCTCGCGGTCGTAGCCGGGCAGCAGTCCGGTCCAGTCCTCCGCCGCCCGCCAGGCGTCCTCGAAGGCGCAGGCGTCCTGCAGCGCCTTCGCCGCACCGCTGGTGGTGTGCGGGCGCACGAGCGTCGCCGCGTCACCGGCCAGCAGCAGCCGCCCGGCGGTGCGGCGCGGGGTCTCCAGGTCCTGGATCGGCTGGAGCAGGATCCGCTCGACCGGGGTCAGGGCGACCACGCCCGCCCAGTACGGCGGCAGGACGCGCTCGGCGAGTTCGGCCAGTTCGCCGCGGCGGGCGGTGTCGAGCGCGCCGACCGGGAATCCGAGCGGGTCGGAGTCCTCCTCGGAGCGCCGCAGCCAGTCGGGTTCGGGGGCGTAGAAGACCCAGTTCACCAGGGTGGTGCCGGGCTCCAGCCCGGGGATGCGGTAGAGCACCACCTGGCCGCCGGGGTAGCAGGCGGTGATCACCTCCTCCTCGGGCCAGCGGGCCGCGCCGCCGGGGAGGCCGTCGAGCAGCCGGGCGTCGAGGCTGCCGCGCCAGGCGACGTACCCGGCGTACTCGGAGCGGGCCTCGGGGCAGACGGCGGCGCGCACCACCGAGCGGTGGCCGTCGGCGCCGACCACCAGGTCGTGCTCCTCGCGCCCGCCGGCCGCCGTCTCCACCCAGGCGGGTCCGGTGCCGTCGGCGCCGCCGACCGCGGTGACGGCCGTCCCGGAGCGGAACTCGACGCCGTCCGGGGTGCGTTCGCGCAGCCCCTGCCAGAGCACGCCCCAGTGGTAGGAGTGCATGGCCATCGGCTGCACCCACAGCGCCCGCCCGCGCGGGGAGCCGTCCGGGTCCTTGGCCACCCAGTGCCGGGCGGTGACGGGGTGGTGGCGGATGCCGTCGTCGAGGTGCCCGGCCCGGACCAGCTCGTCGTAGCGGTCCAGCAGGATGCACAGGCCCACCCCGCGGTCCTCCAGGTGCCCGGGACTGCGCTCCAGCACGGTGACCCGCTCGGCGCCGCCCCGTGACGCCGCCCGTGCGACCGCGCACCCCGCGATGCTGCCGCCGACCACGGCGACCGATCCACCCCGCACGACCGTCCCCCTCCTCGCCGGGGCCCACCGGCCCCGTCCGTCGTTCCGTCCGTCGTCCCGTCGACGATACGACGTGAACTGATGATCCGTCAGTGAAAGCGCGGAGCGGCGTCCGGCGGTGTTCCCCGGGTCACCTATGCAACTGGTTGCATAGGCGGACCCCGTCCCCTACCGTGTGGTAACAACCCGCCCCCGGGCCGCCCCCTCCCGTCCCAGGAGACGCCGCGATGACGACGACCGCCAGCACCCCGCCGCCCGCGCCCTACCCGCACCTGCTGCGCCCGCTCGACCTCGGCTTCACCACCCTCCCCAACCGCGTGATCATGGGCTCCATGCACGTCGGCCTGGAGGAGGCCCCGAACGGCTTCGAGCGGATGGCCGCCTTCTACGCCGAGCGCGCCCGCGGCGGCGTCGGCCTCATCGTCACCGGCGGCATCGCCCCCAACGAGGCCGGCCGCCCCTGGGACGGCGGCGCCAAGCTCACCACCGGGCAGGAGGCCGACCGGCACCGCGTCGTCACCGACGCCGTGCACGCCGCCGGCGGCCGGATAGCCCTGCAGATCCTGCACTTCGGCCGCTACGCCTACCACCCCGGCCTGGTCGCCCCCAGCGCCGTCCAGGCGCCGATCAGCCCCTTCCCGCCGCACGCCCTCACCGCGGACGAGGTCGAGCGGACCATCGAGGACTTCGTCCGCTGCGCCGCGCTCGCCCGGCGGGCCGGCTACGACGGCGTAGAGATCATGGGCTCCGAGGGCTACCTGATCAACGAGTTCACCGCCGCCGCCACCAACCACCGCGAGGACGAGTGGGGCGGCCCGTACGAGAACCGGATGCGCTTCCCGGTCGAGATCGTCCGCCGGGTCCGCGAGCGGGTCGGCCCCGACTTCATCCTCGTCTACCGGCTCTCCATGCTCGACCTCGTCCCCGGCGGCTCCACCCTCGACGAGGTGATCCGCCTGGCCAGGGCCGTCGAGGAGGCCGGCGCCACCATCATCAACACCGGCATCGGCTGGCACGAGGCGCGCATCCCGACCATCGCCGCCTCGGTGCCGCGCGGCGCCTACGCCTGGGTCACCGAGCGCGTGATGGGCTCGGTCTCCGTCCCGCTGGTCACCAGCAACCGGATCAACACCCCCGAACTGGCCGAACAGCTGCTCGCCGACGGCTGCGCCGACCTCGTCTCGCTCGCCCGCCCGCTGCTCGCCGACCCCGACTTCGTCGCCAAGGCCGCCGAGGGCCGCCCCGAGGCCGTCAACACCTGCATCGGCTGCAACCAGGCCTGCCTCGACCACACCTTCAGCGGGCGGATCACCTCCTGCCTGGTCAACCCGCGCGCCTGCCACGAGACCGAGCTCGTCCTCGCCCCCACCCGGCTCGCCCGGCGGATCGGGGTCGTCGGCGCCGGACCGGCCGGCCTCGCCTGCGCCGTCACCGCCGCCGAACGCGGCCACCGGGTCACCCTGTTCGACGCGGCCGGCACCATCGGCGGCCAGCTCGACATCGCCCGCCGCGTCCCCGGCAAGGAGGAGTTCGCCGAGACCCTGCGCTACTACCGCCACCGGCTCGACGCCCTCGGCGTGGAGCTGCGGCTCGGCGCCCTGGTGGAGGCGGCCGAGCTCGCGGCCGAGGGCTTCGACGAGATCGTGCTCGCCACCGGCGTCACCCCGCGCACCCCGGACCCGGACGACCTGCCCGGCGTCGACCACCCCCGGGTGCTCGGCTACCTCGACGTGCTGCGCGACGGCGCGCCCGTCGGCGAGCGGGTGGCGATCCTCGGCGCGGGCGGCATCGGCTTCGACGTCGCCGAGTACCTCACCGACGCGGGCGACGCGGCGAGCCTCGACCCCGCCGTGCACCGCCGCCACTGGGGGATCGACGCGGAGTACCGCGAGCGCGGCGGGCTGGCCCGCCCCGAGCGCCCCGAGTCGCCGCGCCGCGTCCACCTGCTCCAGCGCAAGGCCGGCAAGGTCGGCGCAGGCCTCGGCAAGACCACCGGCTGGATCCACCGCACCGAGCTCAAGCACCGCGGCGTCACCACGGTCGCCGGCGCGCGCTACGACCGGATCGACGACGCCGGCCTGTACCTCACCCTCGACGGCGAGCCGCAACTGCTGCCCGTCGACACCGTGGTGCTCTGCACCGGCCAGGAGCCGCGCCGCGACCTCGACGCCGCCCTGCGCGCCCTCGGCGTCACCCCGCACCTGATCGGCGGGGCCGTCGAGGCGGCCGAACTCGACGCCAAGCGCGCCATCAAGCAGGGCACCGAACTCGCCGCCGCGCTCTGAGCCGAGGCCCCGCGTGCGGCGGCCTCCCGGGCGGCGACAGGGCGCGCCTAGGATCGGTGCCATGTCGCTGCCGCACGCCATCCTCATCGCCCTGCTGGAGAAGCCGTCCTCCGGTCTGGAGCTGACCCGGCGGTTCGACAAGTCGATCGGCTTCTTCTGGTCCGCCACCCACCAGCAGATCTACCGGGAACTGGGCCGGCTGGAGTCCACCGGCCTGATCCGGGCGCTCCCGCAGGCCGGGCCGGTGCGCGGGCAGAAGAAGGAGTACGAGGTCCTGCCCGCCGGCCGCGCCGAACTGGAGCGCTGGACGGCCGCCGCGGACGACCCCCGGCCGATCCGCGACCCGCTGCTGCTGCGGCTGCGCGCCGCCGCCGTGATCGGCACGGCCGGCCTGGACGCCGAGCTGCGCCGTCATCTCGCCCTGCACCGGGAGCGGTTGGCCCACTACGAGGAGATCGAGCGGCGGGACTTCCCGGCCGGGCAGGAGCCCGACGGCGACCCGCTCCAGCATGCCGTGCTGCGGGCCGGGATCGGCCTGGAGACCTTCTGGGTGCGCTGGCTGGAGGAGACCGTCGACACCCTGCCCGAGGCCCCGGCGCAACCATCCTGACCTGCGGCGATGCCCGCCGGGCGGGCGGGGCGGAGCGGCCGGTGGGACACTGGACGCCTGTCCCTGCCCGACCTCACCGACCGGGGGCCCGCATGTCTCTTCCGAGGCCTCTCCCCGTCCTCACCGCGGTGGCCGTCAGCATGGCGCTCACCCTCGGCGGCGCCCAGCTCGCCGCCGGTTCGGCAGCCGGAGCCGCACCCGCGAACGCGCCGCGGAGCGCCGCCGCCCAGCCGCCCACCGACGAGCAGCTCAAGGCGGCCCTGCTGACCGCCGCCGAACTCGGCCCCGACTTCACCGAGGTCCCCCTCGGCACCGAGAGCCCCTCGCCCGAGGCCGGCACCGGGTCCGGTCCCTCCCCGCTGGCCGGCTGCGACGCCCTGCGCGCCCTGATCAACGGCACCGTGACCGAGGAACTGCCCAGTCCCGCGCAGAGCCCGTTCCAGGAAGTCCAGTTCGAGGGCCCGGACGGTTCCCCCTTGATCACCGAGTTCCTCACCGCGGAGGAGTCCGAGGAGCTGGCGGCCGACCTCGGCACCGTCAACTCCGCGTTCACCCGGTGCCCCAGCATCGACTTCACCAGCGACGCGGGTGAGCGCGTGACCTTCTCCGTCACCCCGGTCACGCTCGGCGACCGCCAGGACGCCCAGGCCGTGCGCATCGACGGCACCCTGGCCGGAACCCGGCTCAACGGCTACCTGGGCGTCGAACGCCTCGGTGACGTCGCGCTCGGCTACGGGTACTTCCAGCAGGATTCGGACGACTCCGAACTCGCCTCCCTCTACTACCGTGCCGCCGTGGCCAAGGCCGAACGCACCCTGGGCCTCCAGGCCGGCGCCACCGCCGTTCCCGGTACGGCCGCCTGACGGCCGCGCCGGGAACGGGGCGCCGGACTCAGCGCAGCAGCCACTGCTGGTAGGCGCTGCCGTTGCACGGCCACATGTTCACGTGGCGCCGGCTGCCGTCGGCCGACAGCCAGTCCTGCAGGCACAGCCCGGTCGCCTTGTTCTGCATGGTGACCGCGTTGACGCCGGCCGGGACCAGCTCCCAGCGCTGGGTGTCGGCACCGGAGCACTGGCGCTGGACGACGGTGCTGTAGGCGTTCAGCGTGGTCGGTTCGAGACAGAGGAAGGAGCTCTGCACCCGGATCTCGGTCCCGCCGACGGCGGCGTCGTCCGTCCAGAACCGCTGGTTCGAGGCGTTCTTGCAGCTGAACTCCTGGAGCATCGCGCCCTCGGCGTTGGAGGCGCCCTGGATGTCGAGGCACTTGCCCTGGAGGGCGTTCGCGTAGCCGTGCAGCACCGGTGCGGCCTGCGCGGGGGCGGCCAGCAGGGTCGCGGCGGCGAGCACGGTGCCCGCGACGACACCGGAGCGGACGGCGGACTGACGGGTGAATCGCATGATGGGACGCACTCCTCACCGGAGGACCGGGGCGCCGCGTCGGGGCGCCCTCGGCCGTCAGTCTCCCGAACCGGTACGGTTCGTCCCAAGACCGTTCGGTCTGCATCGAATTCGGGCGGGGCAATGTCCTCGCCGTGCCACGAAGCGGTCAGGGCCGGGCAACGTCCCCCACACGCCCGGTCGGTGCGTTTACGCTGGGCTTACGGCCGCCCGGGGCCGCAGGGATCGGTGGGTGCGAGCGAGTCCGGGACCTCGATGCTCCCCGCCGGGAGGCCGACGGAAGGGTCCGGATTGCTGCGTATCCACTTCACCCACGACGACCTGACGAGGGTTCGGATCGCGCGGACGCCCGATCCGCTCACCGAGACGGTCCTGAGCCTGTCACTGGTACAGGCCCGCGAGGTGGGAGGAGTGGCCCTGGACGGGTGGCGCAGCAGGATCCGCCCACGTCTGCGGCCCGAACTGGGGGTGCTGTTCGAGCTGGCGACCGCCGCCGGGCCGGCCGAGGCCCCGGAGGCCCTGCTGCACGCCGCCACCGAAAGCCTGCCGGACAGCCTGGACCACACCTGGTCGCTGCCGCGGCGCCGGTGGGCGGCGGACCTGACGGTGCTGGAGTACCTGCGGCCCAGGACGCCCCGCTGGGTGCGCGACCTGCACGGCGGCTCCCGCGAGTGGCGCGGCGTGGTGGACCGCAGGCTGCGCGAGTACCACGCCTTCGCGGTGGCGCCCTACTGGTCGCAGCTGCTGGCCGCCGCGCACACCGAGCGGACGGCGCGGGCGCTGGCGGTGGCCGACGCCGGGCTGGACGGCCTGCTCGGCTCGCTGCACCCGGACATCCACTGGGCGTCACCGGTGCTGTCGGTGCCCTGCCCGCTGGACGTCGACGTGCAGTTGCGGGGGACCGGCATCCTGCTCGTGCCCACCTTCTTCTGGCCGGAGCCGATGGCCATGACCGACAACCGCGGCCCGGAGCACCCGTTGGTGCTGCACTACCCGCTGGCCCGTGACCTCACCACCTACCGGACCGTCTGGACCGCCGCCGCCGAGGAGCCGGCCGGCGCGCTGGTCGCCCTGCTCGGCGCCACCCGAGCCCGCGTCCTGCGGGCGGCGGCCGAACCGGCGGGCACCGCCGAACTGGCCCGCCGCACCGGCACGTCGGCCGCCACCGCCAGCCACCACGCCACCGTCCTGCGGGTGGCCGGCCTGCTCACCACCGAACGCACCGGCCCCGGCGTCCGCCACGCGCTGACCCCGCTCGGCCAGGCCCTCCTCGACGACCGTCTGCCCCGCACCCCGGCACCCGCCCCCGAGCCCGGCCCCCGCGGCTGACACCGCCCCGCCCCCGCCCGCGCCCCTGACGCCGTCCCGCCCGGCCCCGCCCCGTGTTAGCTTGCGTGAACGGGTGCGGGGCGGGCGCGACATGACGGGGGTGTGGGCGGGGATGAGCGACGAGAGCGTCGGCACGCCCGACCTCGGCAAGCCCGTCCACCAGCCGGGCGACCCGACGCCCGTGACCGATCCCCCGCACGGGCCGGTGCGCGGCTGCCTGCGCGCGATCGGCGAGTTCCTGCTGGAACTGGTGGGGGAGGCCCTGCTCGTGGTGCTGACCACCGCCTCCCTCGCCGCCGCCTTCGTGCTCGCCGAACTCGCCCACCGGCGGAGCCCCGCGCTCGCCTACGCCCTGGGCGCCGCCGGCGTGCTGGTGGTCGTCCTCGGCGTGCGGCAGCTGCGCCGCCCCAAGGAGCGGCGAGGCCGCTCGGGCCGGGTCCTGGCCGCCGTCACCGCCGGTCTCGGCGTCTGGCTGCTGCTCTGCGTCCTCTACGCCTCGCTGCGCGACGCCCTCGACCTGGCCTCGGCCTTCTGAGCGATCCGCCGCTCCAGGTGGGCCCGCACCTGCGGCCACTCCTCGGCGGTGACGGAGAACATCGCCGAGTCGCGCAGCCTCCCGGCCTCCCCGGGGGCCCAGGACGGCGACCAGTTGCGCAGCACGCCCTCGAAGACGGCCCCCACCGCCGCCAGGGCGGCGCGGGAGCGGGCGTTGCGGGCGTCGGTCTTGAGGTCGACCCGGGCGACCCGCCACTGCTCGAAGGCGTGCCGGAAGAGCAGGTACTTCGCCTCGGTGTTCACCCCGGTGCCCTGGGCGGAGGCGGCGAGCCACGTCCAGCCGATCTCGACCGCGGCCAGGCCCTCGCCGGAGGGCCACGGGCGCGGGGACCAGTACGCGGTGGCGCCGACGGCCCGCCCGGTGGCGCGGTCCACCTGGGCGTACGGGGCGAGCTGCCCGGCCTCGACCCGTGCGGCGTGCTGGTCGAAGTAGCGCGGCAGCTCCTCGGCGCGCGGCACCTCGGTGAAGGCGTAGGAGCCGCGCTCCTCCTCGACGGCGGCCGCGAGGTCGGCGAGGTGCCGGCGGGCGAGCGGTTCCAGGCGCACGAGGGCGCCCTCCAGCGGCGGGGCGTCGAAGGGGAAGGCCATCAGGACTCCTCGGGGGCTGCGAGCAGGGCGTGGACGGTGTCGGCGAGCGGGGTGGCGGGACGGCCGAGCAGCAGGGCGAGGTCCGCAGTCCGCCGCTCCAGCGCACCCGACCGGGCCAGGGAGTTGAGGAATCGCCGCACCCCTGGCGGCTCCTCCGCCGGGTCGGCCTCCCGGTGGGCGACCCCGGGCAGCAGGGCGGCCAGTTCGGGGTGCGTCCAGCCCGCCCCGGTGAGGTCGTACGCGGCGCCCTCGTGCCCGTCCTCGACGAGCACCCGGGCCGCCGCCTGCGCGAGGTCGGCCCGGGTGGCGGTGTTGAGGACGCGCCCGCCGGTGGTGGCGGCGAGGGTGCCGGTGGCGAGCGCGGTGCGCAACAGCTCCGCTGTCACGAACCCTTCGGTGTAGAACGGGTTGCGCAGCACGGTGGTGGCCAACCCGCTCTCCCGCAGCAGGAGTTCGGTGGCGTGGTGGGCCTCGGTGAGGCCGTCGGCGGCGGTGTCCGCGCCGAGGAAGCTGGTGTAGACCAGTCGTCGGACCCCGGCGGCGCGGGCGGCCTCGGCGACCGCCCGGTGGTGCGCGGTCCGCCGCTCGGCGGCGAGTTCGGGGGAGGAGATCAGCAGCACCCGTTCCGCGCCGGCGAACGCCTCCCGCAGGCTCGCCGGCTCCCCGTAGTCGGCCCGGCGGACGTCGACGCCCCGGGCGGCGTGCCCGTCGAGCGCGGCGGGGCGCCGGACGGCGGCGGCGACGCGCCCGGCCGGGCCGAGCGCGAGCAACCGGTCGAGGACGAGGCGTCCGAGGGCGCCGGAGGCGCCGGTCACAACGATCACCCGGGCAACTCTCCTGAGCCGCCGACCCGTTCGTCAACGCCTTTTCGCCGCGCGCCGCTCAGCGGGTGTGCAGCCCCAGCCCGCTCGTGCCCGGCCGCTCCAGCCCCTCGCGCAGCCGCATGTCCCGCCCGTAGTCGCCGTCCAGCCGCCGGAACGGCATCGGCTCCTCGGTGAACAGCCCGTCCAGCCGCCGCCCGTACGCCTCCGCGACGGCCGCGAACCCCTCCTCCGGCAGGCCCACCGTCCCGTACGCGGCGAACGGTTCGAGCGCCGCCATGCCGGTGAACCAGAACACGCCGTGCTGCAGCGGGAACAGCACCTCCGCCAGCGGCCCGTGCGCGCCCCGGTCGGTGAACGCCGACCCGCGCGCGCCGACGCTCACCGCCAGCAGCCCGCGCTTCCCGCCGAGCGATCCCGAGCGGCGCCGGGAACGCGCCCGCGTCCCGCACCCCTTCCTTCCCGCGCGCCCCCGCGTGCTCTGCACCGGTCCTCCGACGGCGGGCGGCCCTCCTGCTCCCGTCCCTCCCTTCCCGTGCGCCCGGTGTGCCCCGTGTGCCCCGCGCGCTCTGCACCGGTCCCTCCTGTGCGCGGCGCGGGGCCGGTGGGGCAGGATCGGTCAGGTCGGAACGGATCGGGCGGGTGCGAAGGAGGCGCGGGGTGCGGCGGCGCGGGGCGGGAACGGTGATGGCGGCGGTGGCCCTGACAGCCGCGGCCGCGGCGGCGCTGGTCGGCTGCGGCGAGCCGAAGCCCCCTCAGGAGGAGCTGATCGCCGTCCGCGTGGAGTCCGGCCGGCTGGTCGTCCGCACCGGCATGTGCCACGACGAGCGCCTGCACGCCGTCCGCGTCAAGGTCCTCCCGGGCTCGGAGAAGCTGGACGTCCGCCCGCGCGAGGGCCGCTCCGCCGCCGAGGCGCTGGAGGCGGTCGACCTCGGCGCCCTCCCGCCCGGCTGGACCTCGTCCGGCCGGCTCACCGGCGGCGTCAGCGCCGACAAGCGCTACACCGTGGAGGTGCTCCGCAACCGCGCCCTCACCGTGACCGTCCCCGGCGACGTCCTGCTCGCCCTTCCGGCCGGCAAGTGGGCGGCCGGCGGCTGGGACTGGGACTACAAGCTGCTCACCCTCAAGGAGTTCGAGAAGCGCCGCAAGGCCTCCTGCGGCGACGGCTCCTGAGCGACGGGCCCCGCACCGTCCGCCCGCCCTGCGCGGCGAACCGGAAGGCCCCTGGTCGTCCTGTCCTGACCTGCGAGGATGGGCTTCGGGCCGCCGTCCCGGGCGGCCCGACGCCGAGACGCAGGGAGCAGTGAGGGTGGCGCAGCAAGGACCGCGGGGCAGCGGCCCGGTCGAGCGGATGGAAGAGCACCAGGTGGCGGTCTACCTCGCCGCGATGGCGCTCGGCGGACTGCTGGGGTGGCTGGCCCCCGGCGCGGGCCCGGGCCTGGAGCACGCCATCAACCCCGTCCTCGGCGCCCTGCTGTTCGTCACCTTCCTCCAGGTGCCCGCCGCCGAACTGCTGCGCTCGCTGCGCGACACCCGCTTCCTCGGCGCCGCGCTGACGGTGAACTTCGCCGTCGTCCCGCTCGTGGTGGCCGCGATGTTCACCTTCCTGCCCGACGAGCAGGCCGTGCGGATCGGGGTGCTGCTGGTGCTGCTCTGCCCGTGCGTCGACTACGTCATCGTCTTCTCCGGCCTGGCCGGCGGCTCCAACCGCCGCCTGCTCGCCGCCACCCCGCTGCTGCTGGTCGCGCAGATGCTGCTGCTCCCGGTGTTCCTCTACCTCTTCCTGGGCCCGGAGCTGTCCGACATCGTCGAGGCCGGCCCGTTCGTCCGGGCCTTCCTCACCCTGATCGCGGTCCCGCTCGTCCTCGCCTGGCTGCTCCAGGCCTGGGCCGCCCGCCGCCCGGCCGGGCGGACGGTCTCCGACGCCGCGACCGCCGCCATGGTGCCGCTGATGGCCGCCACCCTGCTGACAGTGGTCGCCTCCCAGGTGCCCAAGCTCGGGGACGGCCTGGGCGACGTCGCCGGGGTGATCCCGTTCTACGTGCTGTTCCTGGTCGTGATGGCCTTCGCCGGGAAGGCCGTCGCCCGCCTCTTCCGGCTCGGTACCGGCGCCGCCCGCGCGATCGTCTTCACCGGGGCGACCCGCAACTCCCTGGTCGTCCTGCCGCTCGCCCTCGCCCTGCCCGACACGCTCGCCGTGGCGGCGTCCGTGGTCGTCACCCAGACGCTGGTCGAGGTGCTGGGCATGGTCGTCTACGTCCGCCTCGTCCCCCGGCTGGTCCCCGACGCGGCCTGAGGATTTTCTCGATCGTCGGCCAACTGTCCCGATGTCCGAAAACACACCCGGTGACTGATTAGTAGGCGTACGAATTCGGCCATCCCGCTGGCGGGATACCGCCCTCCGGAAGCCCCCATGTCGGACATGTTCCGATGCGTGACCGCCCTTCCGTCGCCGTAGGGAGTGCCGTGATTGACGCACCGTTACTGTACGGAGGAAGTTTCCGAAAGCTTTTCCCGAGCAGCCGTGCACATGACCTAGGGTGCGTACGGATCTTCCCGGAAATCCGGTTCGGCCGCCGTTTCGTCGTCTTTCGGAATGGCGGCCGCCCTGCTGGAAATGCGTTTCTCCGGTGGACCGGCCAAATCGGCCGCCACCTGATTCCCGACCTAGGAGCCCACTGCATGTCCCGTACCTCCGCCCCGCGCGCCTGGCGGTCCGCACTGACCGCCGCCGCGCTCGCCGCCGGCGCGCTGACCACCGTCACCGCGGGCAGCGCCGGAGCCGTCACCGGAACCCCGGCCACCGACGGCAGCTACGCCTACACGGCTCGCCTGGAGATCGGCAACCGCGAACGGGCCTGCTCCGCCGTCCTGGTCGACCGCCTCTGGATCATCACCGCGGCCAGTTGCTTCACCGAGACGGCCACCCCCGGCTTCCCGGCCCCCGCGGGCGCCCCCGCCAAGCGCACGGTCCTCACCATCGGCCGGAGCGACCTCACCAAGCCCGGCGGCGTCCAGACCGAGGTCGTCGAGCTGGTGCCGCGCGCCGACCGCGACGTGGTCCTCGGCCGGCTGGCCACCCCCGTCGACGGCATCGCCCCGGCCCCGATCGCCACCACCGCCCCGGCGGCCGGCGACACCCTGCGGGTGGCGGGCTACGGCCGCACCGCCATCGAATGGGTGCCGGTCAACCTGCACACCAACACCTTCACGGTGAAGTCCGTCGCGGCCACCGGGATCAGCATCACCGGCCAGAGCGGCGCGGCCGTCTGCGCGGGTGACATGGGCGGCCCGGCGCTGCGCACCACGGCCGCCGGCGGCGCCGAGCTGGTGGGCGTCAGCAGCCGCTCCTGGCAGGGCGGCTGCTGGGGGAGCACGACCGAGACCAGGACCGGCGCGACCGAGGCGCGGGTCGACGACCTCGGCGGCTGGGTGCGGGACACCGTCCGCCGCGCCCGCACGCCCCGGGACGCCAACGGCGACGCCCGCGCCGACTCGGTCATGACCTACTACCAGGCCGACGGCTCGATCGGCTTCTACACCGCGCAGGCCGGGACCGACGGCGCGCTCGGCGAGTACACCAGCGGCTACGTGGTCCCGCCGGGCAACTGGAGCCGCGCGGACATGAAGCTGGTCCAGGGCGACTTCAACGGCGACGGCCGGGCCGACCTCGCCATGATGTACCACCAGGGCGACGGCTCGATCACCCTGCACACCGCGCTCGCCGACACCGCCGGCCACCTGGGCGCCTTCGACGTCAAGGGCACCACCGTGCCGGCCGCGGGCAACTGGGACTGGAACGCCTTCGACCTGTACCCCGGTGACGCCAACGGGGACGGCCGCACCGACCTGATCATGGCGTACCACCACGGCGACGGCTCGATCGGCTTCTACACCGCGCTGGCCGGACCGACCGGCGCCGTCGCCGAGTTCAACGGCGGCTACCGGGTCGGGCCGGGCAACTGGAGCCGGGCGGACATGAAGCTGGTCCCGGGCGACTTCAACGGCGACGGCCGGGCCGAGCTGGCGATGATGTACCGCCAGGGCGACGGCCGGATCACCCAGCACACCTCCATCGCCGACACCGCCGGCCTGCTGAGCGCCTTCGACACCGGCGGCTGGACGGTCCCCGCCGCGGCCGGCTGGGACTGGAACGCCATCCAGCTCCTCCCGGGCGACGTGAACGGCGACGGCCGCACCGACGTGATGATGGCCTACTACTTCGGTGACGGCGCGATCGGCTTCTACACGGCGCCCTCCGGCGCGAACGGCGCGCTCGGCGAGTACACCGCCGGGTACCGGGTTCCGGCGGGCAACTGGAGCCGGGCCGACATGAAGCTGGTCCCGGGCGACTTCAACGGCGACGGCCGGGCCGAGCTGGCGATGATGTACCGCCAGGGCGACGGCCGGATCACCCAGCACACCTCGCGCACCGACGCGTCCGGCCTGATCGGCGCCTTCGGCACCGGCGGTTGGACCGTCCCCGCCGCGGCCGGCTGGGACTGGAACGCCATCCAGCTCCCGTAACCACCGCCCGACCGCCCGACGGCCTCCCCGGCTACGGCCGGGGAGGCCGTCAGGCCAGTGGCGTCCCTTCGAGGCCGATGCGGCGGACGCCGCGCGGCGCGAAGGTCATCGGGCCGATCCAGCCCCGGTGCACGAGGGCGATCTGCGAGGGCAGCGGCTCCACCGGGTCGAACTCCCGGCCGAGCGCCCAGTTCCGGAACAGCCCCTCGGTCGTCGCGACCGCCGACACCACCATGGTCACCTGGAGCCCGCCCTTGCCCCAGGTGTGCCAGAGCGCCCAGCCCTCCGGCCGCGGCTCGACGCCGAACCGCGCGCACGCCTGCTCGTAGTCCTCGTCCAGCCCCGCCGACACGGCCCCGGGCTTCAGCAGGGCGGCGGCGGCCAGCTTGAGGAGGGGGCGGTCGTCCACACAGCCGTCCCCCTCGAAGTGGTACGCGCGCACCGCCCGCGCGAGCGCGTTGACGCTGCGCTGGAACGGCGTCGCGTCCGGCGGGTCGGGCGCGTACGAGAGCCAGCCCTCGGCGGAGGCCTCGATGGTGACGCCGTCGGCGAGGCGCTCGATCTCCCGGAGGTAGTCCAGCTCGTCGGGTTCGGATGTGCTCACGGCGCGCAGTCTCGCACCGGCCGCCCCGTACGGGCACTTGCTTTTCCCGGTCGCGAGCCGTCCCTCGGGGATCGCCGGGCCGGCCCGCAGCGGCGCGGGTGTCAGTGCTTCCTGCCCGGGGCCCAGTGGAAGACGACCCGGTCGGTGCCGTCGGGAACGGTGGCGGTCAGCCCCGCCGGGAGCTGGCTCGCCTCGCGGTTGACGCCGACCCGGCCGTCCGGAGCGGTCGCGAAGTACACCGACCCGACGGCGAGGTCCCGGCTGGTGCTGCGTACGACGACCTGGTGGGGTGTCTCGGAGGCCTTCCAGCCCTTGGCGGTTCCGGCGGCGATGGTGATGCTGTCGGTGCCGCGCTTGACGACCAGGCTGACGCGCTCGGCCGAGGTGAACGCCAGGCAGGTCTCGCCGGGCTGCAGGGGCGGGCACTCGATCTCGTCCGAGGGAGCCACCAGCACCAGGTTGTGGAAGACTCCGGCGGCGATCTTGAGGATCTTCCTCCCCTGCGCCGCCTTCAGGATCCCGGGGACCACGTCGCTCTCGTCATCCGTCGAGGCCGCCAGCAGGGTGCCGTCGGCGGCCAGCGCGAGGAGGTTCTCCTCGCAGGCGGAGATTGCGGTGATCTTCCTGCCCTCCATGGCTTTCAGGGCCGGGGTGACGAAGGCGTCCCTCCCGTCGGCGAGGACGGTGCCCTCCTCGGTCACCGCGAAGCTGGCGCCGGTGCAGGCGGCGATGGCGGTGATCCTCCTGCCCTTCGCCGCCCTCGCGACCATCGGGATCTCGCCGTAGTTGCCGTTTCCCGAGGTGAGCAGGGTGCCGTCGGCGGTCAGCGCGAGAGCGCCGAAGGGTCCTGCGGAGACCGCGGTGACCTGTCGGCCCCGCGCGGCCTCCGCCAGCTTGCGGCCGAGGTCCCAGCCCTCGCGGTCCGCGCCGAGGACGCTTCCCTCCGCGGTGAGCGCGACGGCGAAGCCGGTGATCGGGGCGGCGACATCGACGATCTTCCTTCCCTCCGCCGCCTTCATGAGCTTGGGGAGGGCCCGATGGGAACCCGCCATGATGAGGGTGTCCTCGGCGGTCCGGGCGGCGACGTGTTGCCATCCTGCGAAGATGTCGGCGATCCGTACTCCTCGGGCTTGGGCCGTCAACTCCTCGGACCAGGAATCCCGGCCGAGGAGCTTGCCGTCCGGGCCCAGGGCGTAGCTGGTCTTGGGGCCCGCGAAGACGTCCGAGATCCGGTGGCCCTGAATGGCTTTCAGGATGCCCGAGGCGTTGGTTGCGCGTTCACTTCCCGAGGCGAGAAGGCAGCTCGACGGCAGATCGCGAACAGTGGCACGGGTCTTTTCCTGCATCAGAATCCCTCGTTCCGTCGATCGATCGTTCCGGACCGGGTGCACACGTACAGGGAGCCGGGGACGCGGCTCCATCGTGCCCACCCCGTGCTGCCGTCACACTGCTGAACATCTGTCCGATTCCCGCAGTCGCAGGCCTGCCGCCAACGGCAACTGGAGCGGCTGGCACCGGTAGCCGCCGCGCAGGGAGTCGTGGCGTGGGAGGTCGGCCGGTCCGACCTCCCGCTCCCTCTTCCGCCTGTCGGCGTGGTCGGGAGGCCGAAACCCTGGTGATCTTCCTGCGGCCGATCCGCTAGTGTGACCGCCCGGCAGCCGGGGGGGCGATGGTGCTCGTGCGCGGCGCGCCGACGTCATCAGCTATCTCTCCGACGAGGATCACGACCTTGGCTCTCAAGTCCCGCATGGCCGCCGCCGTTCTCGGCGCCGGTCTCGCACTCACCGTCGGCGTACCCGGTGCCGGTGCCGCCGACGGCTACCACCCGGTGATCCCGAAGGTCGTCACCCTGGGCAGCGCCAACAGTCCGCACTGCCTGGAGGTCGCCGGCTGGAGCACCGACAACGGTGCGCCCATCCAGCAGTGGTCGTGCCACGGCGGCAACAACCAGCTGTGGCGGGCGGCGGGCGGTCCGGTGGTCAACGAGCACTCCGGCAAGTGCCTGGAGATCGGCGGCTGGAGCACCGACAACGGCGCGCCCGCCCAGCAGTGGGACTGCAACGGCGGTGCCAACCAGAACTGGGTCTGGACCCGCACGCCGGGCGGCTACACCCTGCGCAACGCGTGGAGCGGGAAGTGCCTGGACGTCCCCGGCGCGGGCTACGTCAACGGTGTCCGCATCCAGCAGTGGGACTGCTGGAACGGCAACAACCAGCTGTGGTTCCCCTATGCGCCCGGCAACGGGTATCCCCCCGTCGAGTACTAGGCCCACCACGGGCTCAGGCGAGGGCGGAGACCAGCAGGGCGAAGGCGGCGACGATGACGGCCACCCGGGCGTAGTGGTAGCGGTCCCAGCGGTTCATCTGCTCCTTCCAGTCCGCGGGCCGGTTCTCCGGGGTCCACGTCTTGCCCCGGTTGTTGATCGGGACGAGCAGCAGGACCGACATCAGCACGCTCAGGACCAGCAGCGCCCCGGCGCCGACCACCAGGCCGGCGCCGGGGCGCTGCCATTCGGCGACGGCCCAGACGCCGCTCAGGACGAGTGAGGTGATGTACCAGACCGGCATCACGGCGCCGAGCATCCGGCCCCCGTGGGCGCGGGCCAGCTGATCGCTGTCCTCGGGCAGTGCGTTGAAGATCCGGTTCATGACGAAGGCGACGGAGAACTCCACCCCCACCATCACGCCGACGACCACGGTGGTGAGCACCTCAAGTGTGGTGAGCATGACGACCCCTCCAGGTATCTAGCGTTGCTAGCTGATGAGGCAACGCTAGCGCTGCTGCCGCTTGATTGTCTAGCGGTGCTAGGATCGGGTCATGTCGGTACAGGAACGCAAGCAGCGCGAACGGGCGGAGCGCGAACGCCTCATCGTGGCGACGGCCCGTGAACTCGCCGAGCAGCAGGGCTGGGACGCGGTCACCACCCGCCGGCTCGCCGAGCGCATCGAGTACAGCCAGCCCGTCCTCTACAGCCACTTCCGCGGCAAGCGCGAGATCATCGGCGCCGTCGCCCTGGAGGGCGCCGTCGAGATGGCCGCGGCGCTGCGGGCCGCGACCGCCGCTGCGGACGGCCCCCGGGCCCGGGTCGCCGCCCTCGCCCGGACCTACCTCGACTTCGCCGACCGCAACCCGGCGGTCTACGACGCCATGTTCCAGCTCGACGGCGGCCTGGCGTTCGCGCAGGAGGACACCCCGGAGCCGCTGAAGAACGCCTTCGCCGCCCTGCTGGAGAGCCTCGCCGAGGTCGCCGGGGAGGGTGTCCACCCGGGCCTGTTCACCGAGACGTTCTGGGCGGCCCTGCACGGCCTGGCCACCCTGACCCGGGCCGGGCGGCTGCCGGCGGAGCACGCCGGGTGGCGGGTGGACCTGCTGGTGGACCGGCTCGCCGTGCTCTGACGTGCCGACAGGACCGCGCTCAGCGGTCCAGGAGGGCGGCGAGCCGGACGGCCCACTCGCGTTCGGCGACGGCGAGGCCGCCCTCCAGCGCCGCGACGAGCGCCGCCCGGCTCACCGACGCCACCGTCGGCTCCTCGCGGGCCTCGGTGCCCCAGGCGGGACCGCCGCCCTCGCGCACCCGGCAGGCGAGGTGCACCAGCTCCCCGTCGGGGAAGGCGAACGCCGTCACGCCGTCGGTGCACTCCCCCCACTCCAGGAACGCGCACCGCGCGAGCGCCTCCCCGGGGGCGGTGAAGGTGTCGTCGTACATCCGGTGCTCGGCCGTGCGGAAGGAATCCGCCGGTGAGGTGAACCCCTCCGGCCGTGCGGCGGGCGTGCGGAAGCGCCCGAGTTCGTCCTTCAGCTTCTTGACCAGCAGCGGCGGGTAGAAGGCGTTGTCCCAGGTGTTCACGTGGAGCCCGCCGACGAAGACGTCGACGCAGAGCAGACCAAGGTCCCGCTCGACGTGGAACTCCAGACCGAACCCGGCCCGCGACCCGACCAGCACGGCACCCTCCCCGGCCGCACTCTACTGGTCCACCGCCCGGCCCGCCCCGTCCCCGCCGGTCCCGTCGACGGCCGCCAGCAGGTTGGCCACCAGGGGGCTCGGGTCCTCCCGCCGCCAGGCGACGGCCACCCGGGTGCGGGCGCTGCGCGGTTCGAGGGGTCGGAAGGCGACCTCCCGGAGGCCGAGCCGCCGGATGCTCGCCGGGGCGAGCGAGACCCCGAGCCCCGCGCCGACGAGCGCGCACACCGTCTGCCACTCCACCGCGTGCTGCACGATCCGCGGGGCGAACCCCGCCGCCGCGCACAGCCCGGCTATCCGGTCGTACAGCTCCGGCCCGACCGGGCGGGGGAGGAGGACGAACGGCGAGTCGGCCAACTGGGCGACGTCGACCGCTCGTTGGTCGGCGAGGGGGTGACCGGCCGGGAGGACGGCGACGAACGGCTCGGTGAGGACGGTGCGGAAGCCGAGCGGCCCGGCCTCGGCGTCCGGGGGCTCGCGCAGCAGCCCGATGTCGATCGTCCCCTCCCGGAGGGCGGCGAGCTGCGGGGCGCTGGTCATCTCGCGGATGTCCAGGTCGACGTCCGGGTAGCGCGCGCGGAAGGTGCCGAGCAGCCCCGACAGGACGGTCAGCGCGAGGGAGGCCGAGAACCCGATCCGCAGCCGCCCCGCCCGACCACTGCCGACCGCCCGCGCGGCGGCCAGCCCGTCGGCGAGGTCGGCGAGCGCCCGCCGGGCCGCCGGCAGCAGCTCCCGCCCGGCCGGAGTGAGCGCGACCTGCCCCGGTGGGCGGACGAAGAGGCGGTGCCCGACCCTCGCCTCCAGACGGGCGATCTGCTGGCTGAGCGGGGGTTGCGCGATACCGAGGCGCGCCGCGGCGTGTCCGAAGTGCAGTTCCTCGGCGAGGACGGCGAAAGCGTGCAACTGGGGGAGCGGGAGTTCGGGGCGGTCCATATTCCTAGAGATATCAGGCGATGGTTTTCGAGGTATTAGACGTATCGCCGCAGCTCGCTTAGCGTTCGCCGCATGACAGAGCGACGCGCCATTCTCAGCGGTTCCACCTTCGAGGAGCAGATCGGCTATGCGAGGGCGGTGGTCGTCGGCGACGAGGTCTTCGTCTCCGGGACCACCGGATTCGACTACCGGACGATGACGATCGCCGACGGCGTGGTGGAGCAGGCCGAGCAGTGTCTGCGCAACATCGGCGAGGCCCTGGCGGACGCCGGCTGCGCCTTCGCGGACGTGGTGCGGGTGCGCTATCTGCTGCCGGAACGTGAGGAGTTCGAGCCCTGCTGGCCCGTGCTGCGGCGGTACTTCGGGGAGGTGCGGCCGGCGGCCACGATGATGGTGTGCGGTCTCGCCGACCCCCGGATGAGGATCGAGATCGAGGTCGACGCGCGGCGGCCGGTGGGGGAGTGAGGAGCAGGAAGTCGGCGGGGCCGACTTCCTGGTTCGGCGGTCAAGGGGTTGCGGTCGCCGTGGCGTCCGGGACGGGGCGTGGGGCGGGGTGGTGGTGCTTGAGGACGGGGTGGACCCAGGCGGCCAGCGCGAGGAGGAGGGTGAGGAGGAGGACGGTGCAGGCCGCGGCGGCGGCCGGGCTGTGCGGGGGCTGGTCAGGCGGCGGCATCGTCGGAACCGGCCTTGAACTCGGCGAGGGGGAGGTCGAGTTCGGCCCAGACCGTTTTGGCGCCGGGGTCCCGGGGCAGGGTGCCCCAGCGGTCGGCGAGCGCGTCGACGAGGGTGAGCCCGCGCCCCGACTGGGCGTCCGCCGGACAGGCGGGTGACGGGAAGACGGGCCGGCGGTCCCCTCGGCAGTCCGAGACCGCGATCCGGAGCACGGTGGTGCGCGCCCGGCGCGCGGTGGTGAGCGAGAGGCACAGCTCGAACCCGCGCCCCGGGGTGCGCCCGTGGGTGGAGGCGTTGGCGGCCAGCTCGGCGACGATGATCAGCGCGTGGTGAAAGGCCTCTGGCCAAAGGGAGTTGAGCTCCCAGGCGGTCAGTTGCTGCCGGGCGATCCGGCGGCCGACGGCGGCTCCCTTGGGGGTGCATGTGAGGAGCGCGGTGTGGGCGCGCGGCTCGGGTTCGTCGAGGGGGATTTCGGACTTCATGGGGAAAAGCCTGCCCCCCCGGGCTTAGGCTGACGACGCATCCGGCGGGCACGGTGAGTGCCTGTGTGTGCGCGGAAAGTGTCGCGTGGCGGCGGTCGGCCGTGACAGGAAAATGGGGAGGTCGTAATGACCGAAGTTCGGGGCACCGGCGGAGACAGCGGCGACGTGGCGCGGCCGCAGCTCGACGAGGACCTGTCCGAGGTGTCGGACTTCCTTCGGGCGGTCGGTAAGCAGATCAAGCTGCTGCGCGAGCGGGCGGGGCTGACGCAGAAGGAGTTCGCCAAGGAGGTCGGCTACACCGAGAGCCTGATCGGCGCGGTGGAGCAGGGGAAGCGGACACCGCAGCGGGAGCTGCTGGTGGCGGCGGAGCGGGTCCTCGACGCCGGCGGCCTGCTGCTCGTCATCGCGGACGACATCGAGCGGGCGAAGGCCAAGGCCCGCGTGCGGCACCCCGAGTGGTTCCGGGGCTACGCGGGGCTTGAGGCCGTCGCCGAGGAACTGCACTGCGTCAGCCTGTACAGCGTCCCGGGGCTGCTGCAAACCGAGGCCCATGCGCGTGCGGTCTTCTCGATGAGTCAGCCGCTCCTCTCCGAGGAGGTCATCGAGACCCGTGTTGCGGCTCGCATGGCACGGCAAGAGATTCTCGCGAGCTGGCCTCGGGCGGTGTTCAGCTGGGTGATCGACGAGAGCGTTCTCCGGCGGCCCCTTGGCGGATGGGACGTCCACGAGCAGCAGCTGCGTCACTTGCTGAAGGTTGGAAGCATGCGCGGGATGCCGATCCAGGTCATGCCGCTGGACCGTACCGAGAGCGCCGGGACGGGCGGGCCGTTCATCTTGATCACCCCAAAGGGGCGTCCGCAGATGGCCTACATCGAGGTGCAGACGAGCAGTAGGCTGATCACGGCCCAGGAGGAGGTTCGCATCATGAACGCTCGATACGGCGCCCTCAGGGCGCAGGCGCACACTCCGCAGGAGTCCCTGTCGTTGATCGAGAAGATTCTGGGAGAGCGATGAGCAGCGAACTGGTGTGGTTCAAGAGCAGCTACAGCGGGCCGGATGGTGGGGAGTGCGTCGAGGTCGCGGACGCGACGTCGACCGTGCTGGTGCGTGACTCCAAGGACAAGTCCGGTCCCCGTCTCACCTTCTCGCCGGAGGCCTGGCAGTCCTTCGTCGAGTTCGCGCAGTCGGTCTGACGACCAGTCTCCCCGCTCGGTGCCTCGCGACCGTCCACCCACCGGTGGACGGTCGCTTTCTGTGTGGGTGTGGCCGCCTTGCTGTGGGGGCTGCGCCATGGCCGCCCCCGGGCGAAGCTCCGTACCCTGGAGAGCGCAACAAACCAAGGGAGGAAGGCCGGTTGCCGAAGCTACACGTCATCACTGGCGCACCGGGAGCCGGAAAGTCCACTCTCCTCCCGCACCTGGCGGCGTACCCGTTCGGCAGCGTCGACTTCGATGAGCTGCCGGAGGCGGACGGCAGGCTCCTGGGTATCGACATCACCACGCCCTCGGCGAGCCCCGTATGGCCGGCCTACAACAGGCTCTGGGTGAAGATCGCGTCCATGATGCTCAGGACCGGCGGGCCCGTGGTGATCCTCTGCCCCCTGGCGCCGAGCGAATGGGCAAGCGCGGCTGCGGACTTCGCGCAGCCGCCACGCGTCGCCTGGGCGCACCTCGACTGCGCCGACGCGGACAGGCGTGCCCGCCTTGCCGCCCGAGGGTGGGATCCGGAGCGGATCGAGGAGGCGATCAAGGACGCCGAAGAACTCCGGTCCGTGGTGGACAGGCGGTTCACCACCGTCGGCCGGAGTCCCGCCGAGGTCGCCGCCGAGGTAGCGGACTGGGTCTCCGGCGACTCGGAGTAGGAGGTCGGGGCCCGGCCTCGGCTCCGCCTGCCGTTGCGGACCCTGTGTGGATCTTGAAGCCAGGGGCAGCCCATGGCAGGCTCGTTCCGCATGATCGACGAATTCGCGAAGAACGACCTGCACAGCAGACTGCGGCGGGACCGTGAGGCGCTGCTCTGGAAGCTCGACGGCTTGTCCGAGTACGACGCCCGTCGGCCTTTGACGGCGACCGGGACCAACCTCCTGGGCCTGGTCAAGCACGTGGCCACTGTCGAGGCCAGGTACTTCGGCGAGGTCTTCGACCGGCCTTCGCCGGAACCGCTGTGCCGGTGGCAGGACCACGACGGCAGCGACCAGTGGGCGGCCGAGGACGAGACCCGCGATCAGATCATCGGGTTCTACCGGCGCACCTGGGAACACTCGGACGCGACGATCAGCGAGCTTGCCCTCGACGCCCCCGGCCACGTGCCGTGGTGGTCGGGGCCCGGTCCCAACACGAACCTGTTCGCCGTCATGGTCCACGTCCTCAGCGAGTCCGTCCGGCATGCCGGGCACGCCGACATCCTGCGCGAGGGCCTCGACGGCCGGACCGGGCTGCGCGCCGAACACGAGAGGCAGATCGACGCGGAAGCCCGTGCGGCCTACTGCGCGAAGATCGAGCGGGCCGCCAGGTCGGCGGCGCAGGGCAAGGCGTAGAGGGGGCCATCGACACGGGCTTGGGCTGTGCCATGGCCGCCCGGGGCGGCGCTCCGTATCCTGAACGCGCGCTTCAGCAGCCCCACTTCCGAGGGAGAGCCATGAGTAGCGACCTGGTGTGGTTCAAGAGCAGCCATTGCGGGGAAGAAGCCTTCGCCTGCGTCGAGGTCGCCTGGCGCAAGAGCAGCCACAGCGGCAACGAGGGCGGCAACTGCGTCGAGGTCGCCGAGGCGATGTCCGCCGTCCTCGTCCGTGACTCCAAGGACAAGTCCGGCCCCCACCTCGCCTTCACCTCGGCCGCCTGGCGGTCCTTCCTCGACTTCGCCCAGTCGGTCTGACGGCAGTCTCGCCGTCGTGCTGTCCGCCGCCCGCGACCAGCTCATGCCGGCCGCGGGCGACCTCGCAGACCCGGTCGTCGACCTGGTCGGAGCCGTCGGCCGCCGCGTGCGCGGACGAGCACGCGGCGGCCGCCCTGCCTGAACGGCTAGAACGCGTAGAGCCGCAGGCCGGGGTAGACGTCCTCGGCGATCTTCGCCATGTCCGTGATGTAGAGGTTGGGCGAGCAGCCGGGGCGCGTCCCGCCCAGCGGGCTCTTGCACTTCTCCCCGCCCTTGCTGCCGGAGATGATGCCGGCGGCGTACACATCGCCGCCAGGGGTGTACTGGAAGACAGGGCCTCCGCTGTCGCCCTTGCCCGCCATGTTCCTGCCGGCCTTCTGGTCGATCTCGTACACCTCGCGGACCGTGCCGCCGAGCTCCAGGACCCAGTCCGTCCTGACGACCTTGCCGTCGCACACCTGTCCCATGAGCGCTCCGTCCGCGCAGAGGAGCTGGTTCTTGAAGGCGCCGACGTACCCGTAGACCTTGAGCGTCTCCACCTTCGCCCCGACAGGTCCCTTGGCGTAGACGTACGACGACGACCGGGGAACGTCGATCAGTGCGACATCGTGGCGCCCGTTGGCCGAACTCACCGTTCCGATCACAGAGCTCTTACCGGTCCTGATGGTGTCCCCCCTCTTGCCGCAGTGCTCGGCGGTGAGCAGGAGGTAGTTGTCGGCTCCCTGCGGCTTGGCGCCGAAGGCGGAGGAGCACAGGGCACCGCCGGGTACCTTGATGAGCGATCCGCCGAAGTAGGGGGAATTGTCCCCCTCCCGGTCGGCCAGAGTCGTGGACCCTTCCTCGGGGACGAGGGTGACGGGAATGCCGTGGGTGAGGTCCTCGGGGAGCGCGTCGCCCAGGGACTGCAGGTCGCCGGATCGGGCGGAGGCCGAGGTCGCCTCGACGCCGACGGTCAGCGAGTTACCGTCCTCGCTGGGCCCCGCGCCGGTCAGCCGGGCGCCGCCGACGCGCGCTCCCGACTCGATGATCGCCCGTGCCCGTTCCCGCAGCTCCGAGCTGCTGTAGGCGGAGGCCGCGACCGTCACGGAAAGGCCCCGGTCGCGCTGTGCGGCGATCAGGTCGTTGACGCCCTGGGGCACCTCGCCCTTCCAGCGCAGGGTGTAGCCGTTGCCCTCCGGTGACAGGGTGATGCCCGCATATCCGGTGGCGGGGTCCTGGTGGGCCTGCCTGCGGATCTCCTCCGCGGCCAGGGTGATCCGCTCCTGGGTGGCGAGGGCCGCCGCCGCGAGGCCGGTGGTGGGGCCGGCCGCCGGTCCTGCCGGGGAGGCGGCCGAGGCGGGCGCCGACATCAGCGGGGCGGACAGCAGCAACGACGCCGCACTGAGGAGGGCGGCCAGTCCACGTGCGTTCTTCTTCATCAACGTACATTCCCCTGTGTGTAGTTGGGATTGTTCAGCACTGATTCGCCCGCTGGGGGTCACGGCCGGGCGAGGCCTCCGCACGGAAGCGCGCCCGTCCGCGCCTACCGGAACCAGCCGCTCCATGTCCCGTGGGCGTTGCGGTTGTTGAACATGTGCCTGCCGTTGTTCGTGCCGATGATCTCCAGTTGCAGGACGCTGTCGGTGAACGCGTTCACCATGACGGAGCCGGTGGACGCGAGGCCGCCGAGCGAGACCCAGTTGCTCGACCCGCCGTTGGGTCCGCCCCACCACCGGGTCCACACACCGAAGTCCGTCCCGATGCCGAACACCTGGATCGTGCCGTCGCTGAAGAGCACCTTCGGCATGTACCTGTTGAAGCCGTGCCCGCAGGGGAACAACCCGTTCGCGAGCGGTTCGTTCGTCAGGGTCGGCTTCGCGCAGAGGGTGTTGTCCACCGGCTTGAGCACCCCGTTGGCGCCGGCCGTTCCGGACGCCCCGAGAACGGTCCCCGCGACCGCGGCGGCGACCACGGCCACCCGTGCGAGCCTCTTCATCTCCATCACTCGGCCTCCCGACCAGTAGCCGGGTCCGCCCGCCGGACAGCGGGCGACCCATGAGGCCCGGACCACCGCAGACCGGCGGGAGAATCGCTGGCGCCGGGCTCTCGGGCCAAGCTTTGCAACGGTCGTGACGTAACGTCAGCTCCGATCGGCGGGTCGTGCCCGCGCGCGAGGACCGGGCTGCCCCGACGGGCGTCGCGGGTCTACCCGCGTGCCCGGCAACCCGGAAGCGCGGCCGGAGCGTCGGTGGACGGGTCGACGTGCTCGATGAGGTGCGGCGGATCGGCGCGGCAGGGCCGGGGCGGGCGTACGGCGGCGGCGGTTGTTGCCCGTTGTGCCATTCCTCCGTGTGCGGCGCGCCCCTCGCGGGGTGGCGCGGCCCGGCGGTCGCGGGTGTGACTGATGGAGTTGGCGGATCATGCTGGTGCTGCCGCGGGCTGTGGGTCTCCGGACAGCGTTGGTTGCCGGGGCCTCGGGAGTGCGTGGACGGTCAATCGCCGTGCACCTGTGACACACCCGGCCGACCGTTTCTGCTGGAGGCTTCCATGAGCAGAACCGACTTCGGAGGGGACTTTCATGGAAATCCGTCGCAAACGAGTGACCCGTGCTTGGCGCGCGGCCGTCGCCACACTGATCGGGAGCGTGCTGGTGCTGGCCGGCGCGCAGAGCCCCGCACAGGCCGCCGAGACGAATTGGGGCAGCTTCGACGGCAACCAGGCGCGCGTCCTGTCCGCCGTCTACTCCGCAACGATCGGCGGCGCGACCTACGACGTCGCCCGGGGTACGGACAGCAACATCTGGTTCCGCTACAACGGCGGCACCTGGCATCCCCTCGGCGGGGACCTCGCGAGCCGCACCAGCTCACCGCCGCGCATCGTCGAGTTCCCCCCGGGCCGCGCGATGGTGATCATCAGGGGCCTGGACGGGGAGATCTGGTACAGCCAGGTGAACAGCGGATCGGCGAACTTCTGGACGGCCTGGACCCGCTTCGCCGCCGGCGCGCGGGCGATCGGCAGCCCCCTGGTCACCGTGTCGACCACGGGAACGCTGCACATCGACGCACCGAACGCCAACCGGCAGATCAACTCCCTGCTGGTCTACTACCGGAACGGCCAGATGCTGCCGAACGATCACTGGGAGATCGACCACTACGCGCTCCTCGGCACGAACTCCACGGACATCGAGGGGAACAGCCAGGTCACCGAATACGGTACGGAGTACAACCAGTACGTGCGCCGGATGTTCTTCACGGGAACGGACCGCCGCGTCTGGAGCGAGACCCGATCCGTGCAGAACGGCAGCGTGCTGTCCCTGCGCGAGGTGAACGGCGGGGCCGAATGCGCCAGCGGGGTGGGCGCGGCACGGCTGGGTAACCAGACCACCCTGGTCGGGCCGGGCCAGGCGGGATACGCCGAGCAGCAGCGCGTCCTGCTCGCCTGCGTCGGAAACGACGGCTACGTCTGGGAGAGCCAGTCGTCCGACGGCGGGCGGACGTTCGACGGGTGGCGCCACCCGGCCGGCACCCTCGCGCCGTCCTCCTCGACACCGTCGGTCTCGCCCTCGAACACCTCGTGGACCCTCAACGTGCGCTGGAACGGAGCCCGGAGCACGGCCTTCCCCGACAACGCGGCCGTCGCGAAGCGGATCAACTAGGGCTGTGCGATGTGGTGATCAGGTGGTCGTCCGGTCGACCCGGCAACGAGCCGGCCTGCCCGGTCCGGGAGTGCCGGTGACCGCCGGCTCGACGGGTGGGCCGGGGGATGCGCCCGGCCTCCGGTGGGACGCGCTGAGCGCCCACGGGCGCGCCCGGCTCCGCCACCGGCTCGGGTAGCCGCCCGGTCCGCCCGACCCCTCCCGTGGCCGTCCACCCCCGGTGGACGGCCACGGTGAGTGGGTCCGGCCCGCCCGCCGCCGGAGCCGACCGACGCCCGGAGCGCCCGCGCGGTTCACACCGCGCGGGCGCCACCGCGGAGCGGGGTCAGACGGCGACCCAGAACGCCTCCATCCAGCGGGCCTCGCCGATGCTGCCGATCCACTGGTCGGGCGACCACCGGTCGGTGCCCTTCCAGCCGACGTTCTGCACGTGGGCGGCGGCCTTCATGAGGTCGTTGCTGCTCCACAGGCGGATCGCCTCAAGGGCGTTGCCGTGGGTGTTCCACAGCTCCAGGCCGTCGCCCGAGGCCACATGGAACCCCTGGCTCGTGCCGTCGTTCGCCCAGTGCAGCTGCGTGTTGAAGTCCAGGCCGCCGCCCACCCAGAAGACGACGCGGTCGATCGGGTCGTTGTGGCCCGTGGTGCCCGTGAAGCCCGGAGCACCGTCGGTGCACAGGATGGCGCTCCAGCCGGCGTTCCGCGTGTGGGCCTGGTAGCACAGGACGTGCGCGGTCTGGAGGGCCGGGCCGGACCCGGCCGCCTTCGTGCGCGCCGCGTCGATCGCGCGGGCCAGCTCCGGGGTCGGCTTCCGGATCTTGACCCCGGTGTTCGACGCGGGGGCCGACGAGTCGGCCGCCTGCGCCATCGGGACCGTGCCGAGGAACGTGAGGGCGGTGAGCGCCGAGACGGCGGTCAGTGCGCGGAATCGCATGATCAGATCTCCGTTCGTGTGCCGGGTCAACTGCCTTGCGCACTCTAAGAGCTGGAAAGCGGTGCGTCGCGACCACGTCGGAACCGGACACATTTCCGGCCGTGCCTACCGCGCCTACCGCGCCTACCGCGCGGCCGCTCCCGGTCTCACTGGCCGGTCAGCGTCTCCAGACCGGTCGGGAGGTCGATCCAGAACGCCTCCATCCAGCGGGCCTCGCCGATGCTGCCGATCCACTGGTCGCGCTCCCAGGTGTTCGTGCCCTTCCAGCCGACGTTCTGCACGTGGGCGGCGGCCTTCATGGAGTGGTTGAGGCTCCGCAGGTGGATCGCCTCGACCGCGTTGCCGTCGTTGTAGAACTGGTACTGGGAGCCCGACGGCACGTGGACCTCGCCCGTGGTGCCGGTGTTCGCGAAGTGCACCTGCGCGCGGAAGTCGAAGCCGCCGCCCACCGTGAAGACGACGGAGTCGATCGGGTCGTTCTTGTTCTCCGTCCCGGTGAAGCCCGGGCCGTCGCTGCACACCAGATTGGTCCACCCCGTGGTCCGCGAGTGAGCCTGGAAGCACACGTAGTGCGGCGTGACTCCGGTGGGGGAGTCGGCCGCGGCCGTTCCCGCGCGCGCCGCGTCCACCGCGGCGGCCGTCTCCGGGGTCAGCTTCTGGAGCTTGGCCCCGGAGGTCGTCGCGGGGGCGGACGGGGCGGCCGCCTGCGCCGTCGGGACCGCCCCGAGGAGCGTGAGGGCGGTGAGCGCCGAGACGGCGGCCAGTGCGCGGAATCGCATGATGACGTTCCCTTTCCGATGCCTGAACCAACTGCTTTGTGTACGTCATGAAATGGCATGCGGCACTCCTGTGCCATGTGGAAATCGGACAGATTTTCGGCCGTGCGCGAATGACGGTGCGTCGCGGGCGTGCTCACACTCGGGGATCGCGGGCGCGCCGCCCACGGGAGGATCGCCCGGCCGATCGACGGGTCCGCCGGCCGGGCATGAGTACGCGGACTCAGATCGCCGGACACCGCACCGCGCGCCTTCTCGTGACGACCGGTCGGCGGGGGCGCGGGGTTGTCGCGGCGCGGAGGTCGTGCGCGTTGGGGCAGACGACCGCGGCCTCCGGTGCCAGGACCCCGCAGGGTGATTGACCGGCATCGGGTCCGCGCCGAGGGTTCTCGGCGAGGCCGGCACCCCGGTCGCGGTGCTGGGGCGGTCGGGGTGCGGCCGTCCTGCTCCGCCGTCCGGCGGGGCGGTGCGGATCGTCGACCGGAGTTGGGCATGCGGAGGATCAGGAAGGCCGCCGCCATGGCGGTGGCCGCCATGGCGCTGGCGGCCGGCGGCGCGGTGGGGGCGGCGGGCACGGCGCACGCCGTCACGTACCCGGAGAAGCTCGTGTGCAGCTCGTCGACCGAGGAGGTCAGGGGCCTTCCCGGGTTCGGGGGGTCGATCAGGTGCGGGGGCCAGTTCGGGTAGCCGCAGTACGTGATGTTCGACGACGGGACGTTCCAGGCGTTCGCGGTGGGGACCGACTACGCCCTGTGGACCCGGTGGATGAACCCGAACGGCACGGTGAGCACCTGGGTGTCGCTCGGCGGCGTCCTCAGCGGGGGCATCTTCCAGAAGTGGGACGGCCGCGGCAACCTGCTCATCGGCGGACGCGGCTCCGACGGCGGGTACTGGGCGCGGATCCGCGACGTGAACGGCGGCTGGACCCCGTGGAACCCGTTCACCTTCGGCCCTCCGTGGTACCCGTAGGCCGCCCCGCCGCGACCCGCGCGTGAACCGGCCTCCGGCAGCGGCCGGAAGCCGGTTCGGGGGTGGCGGGGTCAGGCGACGCCGACGGCGGACCAGGCCGCGGCGACGGTCCGGTACTCGGGGCTGTCCGCCTTGTACAGGTCGGCGGCGGCGTTGAGGGTGGCGGTGCGGGCGGCCTTGTAGTTGGTGGTGGAGGTCATGTAGACGGTCAGCGCGCGGTACCAGATCCTGGCGGCCTTCTGGTTGCCGATGCCGGTGACCGTCGAGCCGTTGCAGGTCGGGCTGTTGTAGGCGACGCCGTTGACGGTCTTGCTGCCGCTGCCCTCACTTGCGAGGTAGAACCAGTGGTTGCCGACGCCCGAGGAGTAGTGCACGTCGAGGTTGCCGACCGTGCTGCTCCAGCAGTCCGCCGAGCCGCCGTCCAGCGAGGGCTTGTCGAAGCGGCGCAGCCAGGGCGGGGTGGACTGGTCGCTGAAGAGGTAGTCGGGGGTGTCGATCGAGTTGTTGGCGTACCACTCGACCATCGTGCCGAGGATGTCGCTGGTGGACTCGTTGAGCCCGCCGGACTCGCCCCGGTAGATCAGGCCGGCGGTGGCGCCGGTGACGCCGTGGGTCATCTCGTGGCCCATGGTGTCGAGGTCGACCTGCTCGGGGTCCTTGGTGCCGTTGCCGTCCCCGCTCAGCATGCAGAAGCAGCTGGGGGACCACTGGGCGTTGTCCCACCGGGTGCCGACGTGGACGAAGACGGTGGGGGCCACGCCGTCGTTCCTGATGCCGTTGCGGCTGTGGACGTTCCTGTAGTAGTCGTACGTCCAGGCGGTGTTGGCGTGGGCGTCGACGGCGGCGGTGGCCCGGTCGGTGGAGAACTTCCTCCCGTCGCCCCAGACGTTGTCGGCGTCGGTGAACCTGGTCCCGGAGCTCGGGCTGATGGTGCCGGAGGAGGCGTTGTTGGCGTCCTTGGTGACGTGGCCGCGGACCGGGTCGGTGAGGGTGTAGCCACCGGTGACCGGGGTGGTGTCGACGGTGATCCGGCCGGTGTACTCGGAGTTGCCGGTGCCGGTGGCCTGCTGCGCGGCGTCGTAGGCCTCGATCTGCTCGCCGGTGACGGCGTCGCTGACGACGATCCGCCCGGCGGGCTCACCGTGCTCGCCGCTGCCCTCGACGGTGGTGCGCCAGGCGAGGCGGGGGGTGCCGTCGGCGGCCCAGACGACGAGTTCGGGGCTGCTGACGGCGTTCTGGATGCCGGGGGAGAGGGACAGCGCGTTCGCGGCGCCGATCTGGGCCGGGACCACGGGGACGGTGGACTTCACGGTGGGGTCGTCGGCGGCCGCCCGGCTGGCGTCCGTGAACCGGCCGCGCGCGTCCTGGTGGACGACGAGGTCGCCGCCGATCACCGGCAGGCCGCGGTAGGTGCGGTCGAAGCGGACGTGCGAGGCGCCGTCGGCGTCGAGGACGACGTCCTTGACCAGGAGTTCCTGGCTCGGGCCGAAGCCGAACGCCTCCGCGTGGTCGGCGACGTTGGCGAGGGCCTGGGCGACCGCGGCGTCCCGGGTGCCGGGGGTGGTGGAGGCGGCGGCCGGGGCGGCCGGGATCGCGAGGGCGGCGAGGGCGGCGACGACCGCCGCGGCCATGGCCGCGAGGGGGCGGCGGGAGAAGGGGGTGGTGCCCACTCTGACTCCTGAGGTGGTAGCGCGGTGGGGGAGACGAGCTACCACCGAGGTTGGCGACTACCCGTCAGTTCGCGCCAGAACGACGGACATAACGTTGCGAAGTCGTATCCGTAGGTTCAAGGTGTTGGAAAGTGATGGAACGTCATGAATCAATCCATGCTTTCCTCGTGCCGAGTACCGAGTACCGAGTACCGAGTGCCGAGTGCCGGGGGCCGGTTCGTGCAGCCGGGTCAGCCGACGCCGACGGCGGTCCAGGCGACGTCGACCGCCCGGAACTCGGTGCCGCCCGCCCCGTACAGGTCGGTGGCGGCCTTGAGGGTGGCGGCGTGGGCGTCCTTGTAGGTGCTGGTGGAGGTCAGGTAGACGGTCAGCGCGCGGAACCAGATCTTGGCGACCGGCTGGTTGCCGATGCCGGAGACGGTGTAGTCGTTGCAGGTGTCGCTGCTGTAGGCCACGCCGTTGACGGTCTTGCTGCCGCTGCCCTCGCTGGCGAGGTAGAACCAGTGCCGGCCGACTCCCGAGGAGGCGTGCGGCTCAAGGTGGCTGATCGCGCCGCTCCAGCAGTCCGCCGAGCGGCCGTCGAGCGAGGGCTTGTCGAAGCGGCGCAGCCAGGGCGGGGTGGACTGGTCGCTGAAGAGGTAGTCGGGGGTGTCGATCGGGTTGTCGGCGTACCACTCGACCATGGTGCCGAAGATGTCGCTGCTGGCCTCGTCCAGGCCGCCGGGCTCGCCCTTGTACTGCAGGCCGGCGGTGGCGCTGGTGACGCCGTGGGTCATCTCGTGGCCCATGGTGTCGAGGTCGACCTGCTCGGGGTGGCTCTTGCCGTCGCCGTCCCCGGTCAGCATGCAGAAGCACTCGTCGGACCACTGGGCGTCGTCCCAGTCGGTGCCGACGTGCACGAAGACGGTGGCGCCCCTGCCGTCGTTCTTGATGCCGTTGCGGCCGTGGACGTTCTTGAAGTAGTCGTACGTCCAGGCGGTGTTGGCGTGGGCGTCGACGGCGGCGGTGGCGCGGTCGGAGGAGAACTTCTTCCCGTCGCCCCAGACGTTGTCGGCGTCGGTGAACGTGGTGCCCGAGTTCGCGTTGAGGTCGAAGGCGTTGTGGGCGTCCCGGGTGACGTGGCCCCGCTCCGGGTCGGTGAGGGTGTACCCGCCGCCGCTGACCGGGCTGGTATCGATGTCGATCTTGCCGGTGTACTCGGAGTTGCCGGTGCCGGAGACCTGGCGATGGGCGTCGTAGGCCTCGATCTGCTCGCCGGTGACGGCGTCGCTGACGACGATCCGCCCGGCCGGCTGGCCGTGCTCCCCGGTGCCCCGGACGGTGGTGCGCCAGGCGAGGCGGGGGGTGCCGTCGGCGGCCCAGACGACGAGTTCGGGGCTGCTGACGGCGTTCTGGATGCCGGGGGTGGCGGAGAGCGCGTTCGCGGCGCCGACCTGGGCGGGCACCGCGGGGGCGGTGGACTTCACGGTGGGGTCGTGGGCGGCCGCGCGGCTGGCGTCCGTGAACCGGCCGTGGGCGTCCTGGTGGACGACGAGGTCGCCGCCGATCACCGGCAGGCCGCGGTAGGTGCGGTCGAAGCGCACGTGCGAGGCGCCGTCGGCGTCGAGGACGACGTCCGTGACCAGGAGTTCCTGGCTCGGGCCGAAGCCGAACGCCTCCGCGTGGTCGGCGACGTTGGCGAGGGCGTCGGCGATCGCGATGTCCCGGGTGCCGGGGGTGGTGGAGGCGGCGGCCGGGGCGGCCGGGATCGTGAGGGCGGCGAGGGCGGCGACGACCGCCGAGGCCACGGCCGCGAGGGGGCGGCGGGAGAAGGGGGTGGTGCCCACTCTGACTCCTGGGACGGTCGCGAGGTGGGGGGACGAGGGGAGACGAGCGACCGCCGAGAGTGGCGGCGCACCGTCAGTTCGGGCCGGAGGGGCCGGAAGCCCGTGCCGTGTCACGGCGGTCGACCGCCGGGGCCGGCGCTGCGGCGCCGACCCCGGCGGTGCTGACCCTCAGCGTTCGAGGAGGGCGATGCGGATGGCCCGCTCGACGTGGGAGGCGGTGTTGGCGTGGCCCGCCGCATTGGGGTGGACCAGGGTGGCGCGCCGGCCGATGGCGGTGCAGTCCAGCGGCCCGCCGGGAAGCCTGGACGGCCAGTAGTCGGCGGCGTCGCCGCAGAACCCCTCGACCCACTTGGTGTCCGCGGGCTGGCACGCGTCGTGGCCCACGCTGGAGCCGTAGACGTCGACGAAGCGGTCGCCGAAGAACTCCGTGACCCGCTGGATCGTGGAGTTCAGCTGCCTGAGGACGCCGTCCCGGAGCCAGTCGACGTCGTCGGGGGTGGTCGAACCGAGTTGCGTGGGGTCGGCGCTGTTGCAGGCGCTGCCCTTCTCCGGAAGGAGGGCCGGGTAGCCGACCGTGATCACCTTGGCGTTGGGCGCCGTCTGGTGCACGTGGGCCAGCATCTCGATGTACTCGTCCTGGATCCGGGCGAGCCTGTCGTCGATGCCCTCCGTCCCCTCCGGAGGATTGGTGAAGTGGTCGCGGCAGGACTTGCCGCCGTGGCCCAGTTCGCGGCACTTGAGGAGCAGGGCGCCGAGGCCCAGGCTCTTGGCGCCGACGCCGATGGTCACGACGTCGGTCCCGTCTCCCAGCCGGGTCCGCCGGGTCTGCGGCTCCACGGCGGGCCAGCCGCCCGCGGGGGGATCGACCGGGCTGATCGGCGTCTGCTTCGCCGTGGCGATCTCAGGGATGGCGGCGGCGCCGCAACCCGCGTCGGTCAGATGGACGGGCTTGCCCGGTGGGAACTCGGCGAGCTCGCGGTCGACGAGGGAGGGATAGGCGTCGGTGGTGCGGTCGCAGCCGTCCCGCGAGGCGTCGCCCAGCGCTGGTTTCGGCTCCCCGACGAAGAGACCGGCGGTGAACGAGTCGCCGAGCGCGGCCCACTCGTACTGGTCGGCCGCGCCGGCGGGGCCCGAGGGCAGCAGCGCGGCCGCCGTCAGCGCGAGTCCGACGGCCAGGGCGCCCGCGCGCAGGCGGGAGACGGGGTGGCGCATGGATCCTCCGTGAGCTGGGCGGAAGGGACTTCGGCCAAGATCGTCCACGCCGCCGCCCCGCCGCTTCCGCAGACGCGGGCGGGCCACCCCCGGTCGGGCTAAATGGTCAGATCATTTGCGTTGTCCGGGCGGGCGCCTAGCATGCCGACCATGGCGATGTTTGTGCACCTGACGTCGACGGCGAACGCGCCGCGCATCCGGCGCTCTGGGATCCGGGCGGTGAGCCACGGCCAGGACGGCGCGCGGGGCGTGTACTG
This sequence comes from Kitasatospora sp. NPDC057692, assembly GCF_042799475.1. Lineage (NCBI taxonomy): Bacteria > Bacillati > Actinomycetota > Actinomycetes > Kitasatosporales > Streptomycetaceae > Kitasatospora > Kitasatospora sp. NPDC057692. The sequence goes on from NZ_JBHVIV010000001.1 coordinate 129,610, forward strand.
CTTCCCGGTGCTGCCCTCGTACACCCTCACCCACCAGTGGATGCGCGAGCTGGGCCGGTTCGACAGCCGGGGAGGGAAGGTGGCCGTCCACGTCCGGCTGGACGACGAGCAGCCGGTGCTGCTCGGGCCGTACGGGGAGCGGCTGCGGCACGGGCAGCGGACCGTCACGGCGGCCGAGGCGGTGCGGCGGATCGGGGCGCTGGACGACCCGCGCGGGTGGGAGGTGTTCGTGCCCCGGGCGATCGGTGCGGGGGAGGTGCACCGGATCCGCGCCGCGCCGAAGGTGGTGGGCTGGCGGTACCACCCGGACGCGCACGGCACCCGCCCCTGCACCTGCCAGGGGTGCCGCGTGCGCGGCGAGTACGGTTCGCGGCGGCTGCGCGAGCGGCTCCCGCACCCGCTGGACGGGCCGCCGCCGCCGACCCGGGTGCTGCTCGCCAGGATCGCGGCGGCCGGCGACCCGGGCGACCCGGTCGTGCTGCGGGAGGCCCTGAACTGGTTCTGGATGCCCGGCCGCCGGCGGGGCCCGGTCGACGAACTCGCCCGCCTCGCCGCCCACCCCGACCCCGTCGTCCGGGCGGTCCTGGTGCGGACGGTCGCGGCCTGGACCACCCCCGGCGTGGACGGGCTGCTGGACCGGCTCGCCGACGACCCGCACCCGGACGTCCGGGAGGCGGTGCGGGAGGAGCGCTCGGAACGGGCGGCGCGGGCGGTACGGGCGGCGCGGTGATCAGGCCGGCGCGGCGGTGAAGTCCACCGCCGCCGCCGGGAGGACCCTGATCGTGCGGCCGGGGTAGACGATGGTCGCGAAGACCGCGTTGTGGTGGACCAGCACCTGGGCCGCGGCGGGCAGCGGGCTGTCGGCGGGGCGCGTCGGGGTGGTGTGGCCGTCGGCGACGAGGACCAGGTCGTAGCCGTGCGAGAGCGCGCTGCGGCTGGTGGAGTCGACGCAGTACTCGGTGGCGGCGCCGGTGACGACCACGCGCCGCACGCCGCGTTCGCGCAGCACGGCGTCGAGGGGCGTGCCCAGGAAGGCGTCGGCGCTGTCCTTCTCCAGCACGGTGTCGCCCGGCCGCGGGGCCACCGCCGGGTGGATCTCCAGCAGTTCGGCCGGGATGTCGGGGTGGTCGACCCGCTGGCGCAGGTAGACCACCGGGACGCCGGCCGCGCGTGCGCGCCCGGCGAGTTCGGCGACGCGGGCCAGGCAGCCCTCGGCGTCGTGGGCCCCGATGAGCAGGGCGCTCTGCAGGTCGACGATGAGCAGTGCGGTGTCCGCCATGGTCGCCACCGTAGCCGTGCTGCGCCGACTTGCGTCGAGCGCCACGCGCCGGAGGCGGGGTGGTCGGCGTCGGCGACGGGGAGGTCGCGGCGGCCTCACCCTTCCTCACATCACGTCAGAAGGGGCCTGGAGTCTCACCGGCCCGGGGAGCGCATGCCGAGCCACTGCTCGGCGTCCCAGGCCTCGAAGCGCTCCACCTCGGTGAACCCCAGCTTCGCCGCGAGCCGCATCGAGGCGGCGTTGGCGCTCTGGGTGGTGAGCACCACAGGCTCGCCGGGCAGCACGCCGGCGAGCCAGTCGAGCGCCGCCGCGCACGCCTCGGCGGCGTACCCGAACCCCCAGGCCTGCGGCAGGAACAGGTAGCCGAGGTCGAGCTTCCCCGCGGCGGCGGGGCGGCGGTGCCCCGTCGCCCTCCTGAGCAGGACCTGCCCGATCATCGCCCCGTCCGACTCGACGGCGAAGCTCCCTGGCCACTGCTCCGGCGCCGCGGGCAGCCCGCGCTCGACCTCGTCCCGCGCCCGGGGACCGCCGAGGTAGGCGTTCACCTCCGGCGAGGTGAGCAGCGCGACGAACGCCGCACGGTCCCGCGCCTCGGGTGCGCGGAGTACGAGCCGCTCGGTCCTGATGGGCGCGGGCGGCCAGGACACTGCTCCAAGATCATCCATCCGGCCACGCTAACAGGCGGTCGGATCGCCCGAGGGGGCGTCAGTGTTCCGGCTTTGTCACCATTCGGGGCAGCCCGTGATCAGGTCGATCTCGGCCCCCACGGCGGTCCATGCGGTCATCGTGCCGCCCGACAGCCCGGGAGAGATCGAGACGTAGTCCGACCGGTGGGCGACCGCGCCGCCCCTGCCCGGCGGTGACTTGAACCTCACCGTCAGGTGCTCGCCGGCGGGCACCTCGTACAGGCTGCCCATCGGCTCGAACACCACCGTCAGCGGCTCCCCGCCGTCGGCCCTCACCACGACGGACTCCTCCACCAGGGCGGCATCCCGCGCCTCCGCCCTGTGCCGCCGCCACCTGCGCACCCAACCGATCACAGGCCCCATGGTGCGGCACGGCACGGCACGGCACGGCCCGTCCGGCGCGGAAGCGCTCGCCGACGCTCCAGGGCGCGGGCCGCCGTCGCCCCACCGCCGCCGTCCTCGGCCTGACGACCCGCAACCCCGGCACGATCCCCGGCACCACCGCCCGCCGAGCCGCCCGCGAGCGCCCAGGGCCCGGAGGCCGGCCCCGAGGCGTTGGGCGCGGCGCGGGAAGTCGGACCGGCCGACTTCCCGCGCCGCGTGCCGGGGCTCAGCCGAGGCGGGTGAGGAGGGTGCGGCAGCGGGAGCGCAGCTTCTCGTCCTCCTCAAGTCCTCCGGAGCCGGCGGCCTGGCCGGGGCGTTCCAGGTGGGCGCGGAGCAGGGGGACGGCCGGGGCGGCGGCGGGGCCCATCCGGTCCAGACAGGGGACCACCACCCTGGCGGTGTAGGGGTTCTCCTGCCAGGCCGGGAGCAGGGCGCCGAGCACGGCCGCCGCCTCGGGCCCGCCGCCGACCGCCCAGAGCGCGGCCGCGCAGTGCACTCGCACCCAGTCCTGGTCGTGGCCCAGCAGCTCCCGCAGGCGCGGCAGCGCGGCCGCCGCCGCGGGGCCGATCGCGGCGAGGACCTCGGCGGCCTCGCTCACCCGGAACGGCGCGCCGTCGTCCAGCAGGGGAAGGACCACCGGCAGCACCTCCTCCGGGGCGGCCCCGGCCGCCAGGAGCGCGCCCAGCGCGACGGGCACCACCCCGGCGTCCACCGCCGCCTCGGAGGCGGCGAGTTCCCGGATCGCCGGCAGCGCGGGCGCCGCCGCCGGGCCGAACTGCCGCAGCGCGCCCAGGGCCGAGCGGACGATCTGCCACTCCCTCCCCCGCACGGCCCGGTCCAGCACCTCCTCGATCGCGCCGAGCGCCGGCGTCCCCCCGAAGTGCCCCAGCGCGGCCACCACCGGGACCACCTCCGACGTGATGTGCGGCCGCTCCAGGTCGGAGCCGCGCAGCCGGTCGACCAGCCTCGGCACCAGCTGCCCCGCCACCCCGTCCGGCAGGTACCGCAGCACCGGGACCGCCCGCCAGGTGTCGACCCCGTCGTCCAGGGCCGTCAGCAGACCGGGCAGCGCCAGCTCGTCGCCGAGGCGCGCCAGCGCGAGGACGGCCTCCTGGTGGGCGCGGCGCAGCGGGGGCTGCGCGGAGGACCACACCCCCGGGCCGTGCTGCCCGCGCTGGGCGGTGACGAGGGCGGCCAGCGCCGGGCGGGCCGCTCCGACGAACGGGTGGCAGGCGCCGAGGGCGGCCGCGGCCTCGGCGACGACCTCGGGGTGCGGGTCGGCGAGCCGGTCGGCGAGCAGGAGGACGAGCCCGGCACGGTCGAGGTGGCCGCCGTGGTCGCCGCCGTGGTCGCCGGGCAGCGACCTGACGATCTCCGCGCCCGTCCGCAGGGCGTCCACCCGGGCGTCCGGGTCGCCGCTGCGCAGCTGTTCCGCCACCAGCGCCGTGCGCTCGGGGGCCCGCTCGCCCAGGACCTCGTGGAAGGTGTGCAGCAGCGCCGCGACCGGCGAGGGGACCCGCGACTGCCGGGCGAGCTCCTCGAACGCGGCGAGGACCTGCGGCGGTGCGCCGACCGGCGCGAACGGGTGCGCCGGGGCGGCCGCGGCGTGCCGGTCGCCGGCCGGGGCCGCCCCCTCGCGCAGCAGGGCGATCGCGCGGCGGACCGCCGTCCCGGCGTCGAACCCCGGTGTGCAGCGGGCGCGGTGGACCAGGGCGGCCAGGCGGACGGCCGGATCGGGCGCGGGGTCGTCGGCGAGTGCGGTGAGCCAGGTTCGAGCGGCCGGTGCCGCGCCCGGCCGGCGCACGGCGAGGGTGGCCGCCGCCTCGACCAGCAGCAGCCGTTCGGCCACCCCGGGCTCGGCGGGGAACCGTTCGCGCAGCACCGCGGCGGCGCGCTCCGCGTCGTCGACGAACAGCCCGAGCGCGGGGATCGCCGCCTGCCGCACCAGCGGGTCGGGGTCCGCGGCGAACCCGATGAAAGCCTCGGCCCGCTCCCGCAGCGCCCCCGCGGCCCTGAAGTGGCCCGAGAGGTCGTCGTCGTCCTCCTCCGTCCCACCGACCTCGACGGCCGACCTGCCGATGCTCACCAGCAGCTCGACCAGCTCCGCCCGCTCGGGCACGGCGGCGTCGCCCGCCAGCTCGAAGAGGAACGGCACGGCGGCGGCGGTGCACCGGTAGACGTCGCCCTGGTGGTGGACGGCGCCGTAGAAGCGGTCGAGCGCACTGCCCCGCTCCTCCGCGTCGGGCGAGGCGAACGCGCGCAGCAGCCCGGGGACCTCCTCGGCGGTGCCGTAGGCGTGGTGCAGCTGCGACCAGTCGAGGTCGTCGATTCCGTCGAACACGACCGTCATTCTGCCCGCCGCCACTGACAGGCGGGTGTGTGATCACCCCTTCGGCGGGACGGCGAACGGGTCGTACTCCTCGGGCATGAAGCAGCCGTAATCCTGCAGCGGCACCGGATCGTTCAGCACGATGCACTGGAACTCGCCCGCCGGGGACAGCCCGTCCGGACGCCCCGCGATCCGCTGCCCGGGAAGCCCGCCGGAATCCGGCCCGTCGGCGGCGAGGCGGCCGAACCGGTCGATCAGCGCCCACACGGCGTCGTAGACATCGCCGATGAGCTCGGCCGCCCGCTCCTCGCTGATCTCGGGGCTGTCCTCGCGACACGCGGCCCGCGCCGCGGCGATGAAGCGCTCCGGATCGACGACCACCACGTCCCGCCGCGTCCGCACACTGATGGTCATCCCCGCCACCGGCATCGGCCTCTCGTCCATCACTCCACGCTACCGCCCCGGTCTCCGGCGGGCCGTGGCTTTCCCGTGAGCCGGTCGGTCGCGCGGTGCCGTCCGGCGAGGTGATCTCCCGGGCGATCCGCAACTCCTCCTGGGCGGGTCGGCCGAGGCCGAAGCACCACAGGTCGAAGGCGTGCGGGCAGTCGACGAGGAGTTTCCGGCGCCCGTCGGCCCGCTCCGGGCACCGGCGGTGAGCAGCGTGAGGTGGTACAGGTCCCCGTTCGGCCGCCGCGCCGACGGGGGCGGCGGGGACGACGGGCGCAGCGCGCACAGCGGTCCCGACAGGGCCACCGGGCCGAGCTCCAGCCGTCGTTGGACACACGCTGGTGGACCGTCGTCCCCGGTCGCGCACTCCGTCATCACGGACATCTCCGTCCCCTCCGGGCCGCTTCCCTCGCCGAGCCGGCAAGCCGTCGCCCCAGCATCACCGCGTTCCCGGACGGTTCGCGGACCGACCGCCGGGAAATGGCCACGGGAAGCGGGCAACGGGCCCGCGCGGCACTGGCGTTGTGCCGTGCCGCCGGTGGCCGCCGACGGCCGCCGTTCGGCGGACGGTCGGCGCGTGACCGAGTGTCCTCCCGCGCCCGTCCGGGTGGCCCTGGTAGCTCTACGGCATGTCCCATCACCTCAGCGGACCGAACCTCCGCTCACCCCTCGGCGACGCCAGGCTGGACCTCACCGACCTGTTCGCCTTCCCGGCCCCCGACGCCCTGGGCCGCACCGTCCTCATCATGAACGTGAACCCCTACGCCCCCACCGGCGGCGCGGAGTTCCACCCGGAGGCCGTCTATCGCATCAACATCGACAGCGACGGCGACAACCGTGCGGACGTCGCCTACTCGTTCACCTTCTCGGCCCCGGTCGGCGGTGCCCAGAGCGTCACCGTCCGCCGGGCCGCCGGGGAGGCGGCACAGAAGCACGAGGCCTCGGGGGAGGTCGTCTTCGCCGACGCGCCGGTGTCCTTCGGCGCCGCACCGCACGTCATCGCCTCGCCCTACGGCGGGTACCGGCTCTCGGTCGGGCTGCGCAGCGACCCCTTCTTCGCCGACCTCGAAGGGATCGTCAACAACTTCTCCTGGACCGGCAAGGACGCGATGGCGCAGGCCAACGTCTTCGGCATCGCCCTCGAAGTCCCGGACGCCGACCTCGGCCCGGAGCCGGCGATCGGCGTGTGGGCGAGGGTCAGCCTCCACCAGGACGGGCAGCTCGTCTCCGTCGATCGCGGCGCCCACCCCTCCCTGACCGCGTACTTCAACGCGGAGGAGGTCAAGGACCTGTACAACACGGGTGAGCCGGCCGACGACTGGGACCGGTACCGCGAGCCGTGGACGGCCGTCCTGCAGCACACCGGGGACTACACCACCGACGCCGCGACCGAGACGCTGAAGCTCGTCCTGCCGGACATCCTGCGCTACGACCGCTCCCGCCCCGCCGCCTACCCCAACGGCCGCACCCTCACCGACGACGTGACCTCCGCCCGCCTCACCATGATCTCCGGCGGCAAGGTCACCACCGACCACATCCCTCCGCACACCGACCTGCTCCCCACCTTCCCCCACCTCGGCCATCCCCACCCCGTGCCCCCGGCCGGGTAGCCGCCGGGAGCGGGAGGGAGCGGGAGACGGGCCCGGTCGGCCTCCCGCTCCCGAGGCCCTTCCGGCTGTCAGGCGCCCCCGGCGCGCAGTCGGGCGACCAGGGCGGCGGCCCGGTCCGGGTGGGTCCGGAGCCACGCGCCGAGGCGGGTCCGGACGGCCTCCTCGACGCAGGCGGACGCGGCGGTGGTCCCCAGGACGTCCAGGGTCGCCCCCGCGAACACCGGGTCGTCCAGCTTCACCGACACCACCGCCGTCAGGCCCGGGCCGATCCGGTCGGTGCCCAGGGCGGCGGCGACGCCCCGGCGGAAGCCGTTCTCGTGCGTGCCTCCGCCGACCGTGGGGTGGCTGTTGGCGAAGCTCCGGACCCGTTCCTCGCCGGAGGCGCGCCAACGCAGGGCCACCTCCATCGTGCCCGCCATCCGGGGGTCCTCGTGCTCGAAGGCGAGGACGTCGTCCGGCTCGCCGCCGCTGTCGCTGCCGTTGTCGCTGTGGTCGTCGAGGAGGGCCACGAAGTCCCGGACCCCGCCCGGGAAGTGGTAGCGCTCCTCGCGCGCCGCGTGCGCGGAGCGGAGGTCGGTCAGCGTGATCTCCAGGCCCCGGTTGAGGAGGGCGAGTTCCCGGAAGCGGTCGGCCAGCGCCGTGAAGGAGGGCTCGGCCGCCGCGAAGATCTCGGCGTCCGGCCAGAAGGTGACGACCGTCCCGTTCCCCGCCGCCCGGTCGGCCCCGGTGCGCGCGGAGACGGCGACGCCGTGTGCGTGCTCCTGGACCCGGCGGACGCCGTCCCGCCGGACCTCGGCCGTCAGACGGCTAGACAGGGCGTTGGCGACGAAGAGGTACATGTCGCCGTAGCCGCGGGCGACGTCGTGGCGGCTGTTGCAGCGCCGCCCGATCGGCAGACGGGCCAGCAGGTCGTCGACGGAGTCGCCCGGTCCGTCGTCGGCAACGCTCACGCCGCCGTCGGCCGTGAGCGTGACATCCACGCGGCGGGCGCGGCCGGCGAGGACGTCGTTCACCGACCGGTCCGCCACGAAGAGCACGAGGTTCCGGAGGCCGCGTTCACCGGTCGAGCCGAGGTACATCCCGGGCCGCTTCCGAACGGCCTCCCGCCCCTCCAGTGCCTGGATGGTGGCGGTGTCGTAGCTGGTGGATCTCTCGCTCACGGTGTCCCCTCCGACGGTGTCCGGCAAGGCTCCACAGCCTAGGGGAATTCCCGAAGAACACCAGGTCAGAGGATATTTGGCGAAGCCTTGGAAGGCGGTGCGGGCGGCCTCCGGGAGGCGGCCGCGCCCATCGGTCGCGGACCCCTGGCGGAGCGCGGCGGGGCGCCCGCCGGGGCCGCGCACGGGGCCCCTTCGGGGGCGCGGTGAGGGCGGCGATCAGGATTTTTCCGCGATCACTCGGGCAGGAGGCACTGGTTCTGCGGGTCGTAGCAGTTGAGGCCCATCGACGCGGCCACCTGCGCCGCGTACACGGCCGCCTCCGTGGCCATGCTCCAGCGCATCGGGAAGTAGATCAGCGGGCCGGCCGCCTCGCCGATCAGCGGGCCGGTCGACCACGGGGAGGTGTCGTCCTCGTCCTCGGTCAGGTCGGGCCAACGGGCGAGGAGGGCGGCGACGAAGGCGGCGATGCGCTCGGTCGGGGGGACGTCGGGGCCGTCGGCGCCGATGTACCGGTCGTACAGGTCGTTGAAGCACTGGCTCGCGGCGTCGTCGTCGACGGGGCGCTCGCCTTCCCACACGGCAAGGTCGTAACTCATGGGCGCAGCCTGTCATCCGGCACTGACAACCCGACGCCCTCGGCGGCGGCGCTACGGGCGGGCCAGGGGGCGGCGCTCGCCGTAGCGGGCCTCGAACTCCGCGTCGGTGAGGGCGTTGAGCTCCCGGCCGGTGATCCGGCCGGTCATCATGTCGAGGAGGAAGGGCGGCAGCGGGGTGGTGCGCATGGCGTCGGTCATGGGGCCGGGGACGGTGTGGACCTTGCTGTCGACGCGGCCGTCGGGGTGGAGCCGGTAGGTGCGGTAGCCGGGGCCCTCGAAGGCACCGGCGGCCATGTCGATGCTCATGTAGCTGGACGGGGCGACGTGGACCGGGCGGCCCTCGAACTCGCCGGCGAGGTCGCCGTGCAGGTGGCCGCCCCCGATCGCCCGGATCTTGGGGAAGTCGCGGACCAGCCGGGTGAGTTCGCGGTAGCTCTCGGTGTCCGGGGCGGTCCGGGGCAGCGGCGGCTGGTGGAGCCAGAGGAACACGTGCTCCGCCTCGGTGGCGGTGAGGATGGCGCGGGCGCGCTGCTCCTCGACCGGGGTGAGGCCCGGCTGGGCGGCCCGGTGGACCCGGTCGTCGAGGTCGCGGTAGGTGCCGTCGGCGGCGGCCTCGCGGCCGTGGGCGTTGGTGTCCAGGAACAGCATCAGCCAGCCGCCGATCCGGACGGCGGGTTCGAGGTGCACATTGGGGCGGGGGAGGCAGGCCTGCATCGGCTCCTGGCGGTCGTGGTTGCCGCCGAGGCAGTAGACGGGGGCGGGCAGCGGGTCCAGCATCCCGCCCAGGCGCTCGTAGGCGCCGGGCTCCCCGAGGTCCGCGAGGTCGCCGGTGGCGACCACCAGCGCGGCGTCCGCGATCGCGCCGGCCGCGTCGGCGAGCACCGCCGCCAGGCCGTCCTCGGGCTCGTGGGCGATGAACGACCGCGCACCGGGGGCGGCGCGGAAGTGGGTGTCGGAGATCTGGACGATGCCGATGGTGTCGTCGTGGCTCATGCGCGGCCTCACTCTGGGCGGGGCCCGGCCGCGGGTCCGCGGCCGGGCCCCGCCCACGTTAGGAAAGTGGCAGTACTGCCATATGGCAGTTGTGTGAATTCCGGTGGATCACTTCCTTGCGGTTTCCCACGGCACGTCGGCGTCGAACGCCGTGCCCAGCAGTCGCACGAGGTTCCAGTAGTCGTCCTCCGCCGGCTCCAGCCCGTCGAGGAGCAGCCGGGCGGGCGGGAACGGGCGGCCGGGCCGCAGACGCGACAGCGCGATCAGCCGGGCGCGGTCGGCCGCCGGGTCCGTCCCGCCGTCCAGGCAGGCCAGCGCGGCGCGGAGGGTGGGCTGGAAGGCGCCCTCCTCCTCCCACACGCCCTCGATCTCCTCCAGTTCGATGGTCACGAAGGCGCCCGGCGCCTTCTCGACCGCCTGCCGCAGCAGGGCGGCGTGGCCGTCGAGCGGGCCCTCGGCGGCGAACAGCGCGTTCAGCACCGGGAGCGCCGCGTCGAGTTGGGCGAGCGCGCGCTCCTTGGCCACCAGCGGCGCGGTCGCCTCCACCTCGGGGTCCTCGCCGTCGTCCAGGTCGTCCTCGTCGATCGCGAAGACGCCGGTGACGAGGTCGGCGGGCCGGAACAGGGCGAGCCAGAGCAGCGGGACGCCGGAGACGTCGTGGGCGACGACCCCGCCCCGCGGCTCGAAGCCCGGCACCTGGCTGGAGGGGTAGAGGGAGGCCACGTCGGTGGCGCAGAGATAGGAAGAGTTCGCCATGCCGGGAGGCTAGCGGGCCCCACCGACGGCGCCGTTGACGAAACGCAGCAGATGCTCGTTGACGACCTCGGGCCGGTCCAGATTGAGGCCGTGGCCGGCGTGTTCCACGATCTCGGCCCGGACGCCCGGGATCAGGGCGGTGACCCGGGCGAGGGCCGGGCCCGGGCGGAGCAGGGCGCTGCGCCGGCCGAGGAGGACGAGCGCGGGCAGGCGGACGGAGCGCAGTTCCTCGTCGGTGAACGGGCGGGCCGGCGGGCGGCTGCCGGGCTTGTAGGTGGGCACCGCCAGCATCATGGGGGCGATCATCTCGGGCGGCGAGCCGAGCGCCGGGTTGGCGAGCAGGCGGCCCAGGGCGGGGCGCCAGCGCCGGGGGGCGAGCATGCCGAACAGGCCGCCGACCATGTGGGCGTAGAACCGGGCGGGGACCTTGCCGATGCCGCCCGGGTCCAGCACGGTGACGGAGGCGAGGCGGCCGGGCGCGTGGACGGCCTGGTTGAGGGCCAGCCAGCCGCCGTAGGAGGCGCCGACCAGGTGGACGCGGTCCAGGCCGAGGCCGGCGAGGGTCTCGTCGAGCCAGGCGGCGTTCTCCGCGGAGCCGGCCGCGACGGCGCGCTGGACGCTGCGGCCGGGGTCGTCGAGGGTGTCGACCGCGTAGACCGGGTGGTGCTCGCCCAGGGCGGCGACCTGCGGGTACCAGTTGGAGGCGTGCCCGGCGTGGCCGTGCAGCAGGACGACCGGCTCGCCGGTGCGGCGGCCGTGGCGGTGGACGTGGACGGTGCCGTAGGAGGTCTCGACGTCCGACTCCTCGCGCGGATCGGGCCACAGCTCCATGGCGCGGTCGTACGCGGCGAGGAAGCGGGTGCGGGCCTCGTCGCTGGTGAAGTGTCCGATGGCGGTCCTGGTCATGGGTCCCCTCCCGGAGCGCGGAGCAAGCGGCCGGCAGAACAGCGGCTCTTGATGGTATGTTTGTACCATAAAAGAATCCGAGAGGAACCGGAATCCGATGCCCAAGCTGGTGGACCACGAGGAACGGCGCGCCCACATCATCGACGCCCTGCTCCGGGCGGCGGCGAGCGACGGCCTGCACGCCGTCACCATGCGGTCGGTCGCGATCGAGGCGGGCGTCTCGGTGCGGCTGGTGCAGTACTACTTCGACACCAAGGAGCAGCTGCTGCTCGCCGCCCTCGGCCGCCTCGCCGCCCGGATGGGCGAGCGGGTCCGCGACCGCGTGCGGGCGGCCGGATCCTCGACGGACCCGCGCGGCATCGTCGAGGCGGTCCTGCTCGAAGCCGTCCCGACGGACGACGAGAGCCGCACCTTCCACCTCGTCTACACCGAGTACGCGGTGCTCTCCGTCACCGACCCGGCGCTCGCGGGCCGCTCCCACCTCGCCGCGCCCGACGAGATGGAGGGCTTCCTGGTCGCCCAGCTGACCGCCGCCCAGCAGGCCGGCGACACCGACCCGCGCCTGGACGCCCGGCAGGAGGCCGTCGTCCTGCTCGCGGTCTCCGCCGGTCTCGGCCTGAGTGTCCTGCTGGGCCAGCGCACCGCCGAGGACGCGACGGCCGTGCTGCGGTACCACCTCGGCCGGCTCTTCCCCGGAGGCGTCAAGTCCGAATCCGGGCCGCTCCGTTGATCGGGTGAACGCCGCCGGGACGTCCGGCGCCCGGGTGGCGGGGCCGGGAGACTGGCGGCATGACCGATCCGGAGAAGCCCTTGCGGCCGCGGCGCGGCGCCGCGATGACCACGATGGCCCGGTCCGTCCTCACCGCCGCGGTGAGCGCGGGCCCGGCGTCCTCCGCGTCCTCCTCCGCGGACGCCGCGGCGGCCGACGCCCCGGAGGGCGGCCGGCGGGGGTTCACCGAGGGCCGGTCGTGGGACCTCGGCGACCCGGTCACCTCGTTCACCGTGTACCTGTGGGGCGTCTGATCAGACGGCCCGCAGCGGCTTGGCCATCACGATCTCGCGGCTCACGCCGTCGGGCAGGAGGTCGCCCGGCTCGCCGGTGTCGGTGAAGCCGGCGCGCTCGTAGAGGGCGATGGCGTGGGCGTTGTGCGGCATCACGGCGAGGCGGAGCGCCGGGAAGCCCTGCCGGGCGGCCCACCGGGCGATCGCGTCGATCAGCAGGGCGCCGACGCCCCGGCCGCGCGCCGCGGGGCCGACCCACATCGAGATCAGCTCAGCCTGCCCGCCCTCCGGCACGCCGGTCGCCATCGCGGCGGGCTCGCCGTCCACGAAGGCGACCAGGTCGAGGGCGCCGGGGATCTCCAGCCGGGAGCGCCAGCGCTCCTCGCGGTCGCCCTCGCCCTGCCAGGCGGCGAGCGTGGAGCCGAAGGCGTACGGCGCCTCGGCCAGGGCGGCGAGGCGCAGCCCGCGCCAGAGCGGCCAGTCGTCGGCGGTCAGTTCGCGCAGCTCGATCACGGCGTTTTCGATCACCCGGTTGACGATGCCCCGCCATCGGCCCCGGTGACAAGCGGTTTACACCCCCTGGAACTCGGCGGGACCCGGGGGCGTCCGCCGCTCACCCCGCGAGCGGCGGGTTGCGGCGGGCGAAGGCCTCCTGGCGGCGGTACGGGAAGTAGGGGTACGGCGCGGTGCGCAGGCTCGCGGCGTCCAGCCGGGCGATCTGGTCCGCGGTCAGCTCCCAGCCCACGGCGCCGAGGTTCTGGCGCAGCTGCTCCTCGTTGCGGGCGCCGATGATCACCGAGGAGACGGTGGGGCGGCGCAGCAGCCAGTTGATCGCCACCTGGGGGACGGTGCGGCCGGTCTCCCCGGCGACCGCGTCCAGCGCGTCCACCACGTCGTACAGCAGCTCGTCGTCGACCGGCGGCCCGTAGTCGGCGGTGTCGTGCAGGCGGCTGCCGGCCGGGACCGGGGCGCCGCGGCGGATCCTGCCGGTGAGGCGGCCCCAGCCGAGCGGGCTCCAGACCAGGGCGCCGACGCCCTGGTCCTGGGCGAGCGGCATCAGCTCCCACTCGTAGTCGCGGCCGACGAGGGAGTAGTAGACCTGGTGGGCGGCGTAGCGGGGGCGGCCGTGGCGGTCGGCGGCGGCGAGGGACTTCATCAGCTGCCAGCCGGAGAAGTTGGAGACGCCGGTGTAGCGGACCTTCCCGGCGCGGACCAGGTCGTCGAGGGTGGCGAGCACCTCCTCGACGGGGGTGGCGGCGTCGAAGGCGTGCAGCTGGAAGAGGTCGAGGTGGTCGGTGCCGAGGCGGCGCAGGGCGGTGTCGACGGCGGTGACCAGACGGGCGCGGGAGGTGCCCGCGTCATTGGGGCCGTCGCCGACGGGCAGGCCGGCCTTGGTGGAGATCAGCACCTGGTCGCGGCGGCCCTTGATCGCCCGGCCGAGGACCTCCTCGGAGGCGCCGTCGGAGTAGACGTCGGCGGTGTCGAAGAGGGTGACGCCGGCGTCGATGGCGATGTCGAGCAGGCGCCGGGCGTCGTCGGCCCCGGTGTCGCCCCAGGCGCCGAAGAGCGGGCCGCGGCCGCCGAAGGTGCCGGTGCCGAGGGAGAGGGCGGGGACGGTGAGGCCGGACGCGCCGAGGCGGCGGTACTCCATGGGAGATTCCCTTCGCTAACGGGACTGCTGTGCCGTTAAGATGGCTCCGACCCTAGCACCGTCGGCGACGCTAATGGAACAGGAGTCCCGTTAATGACTTCATCGGGCACCCGGAGCACCCAGGGCATCCAGGGAACCCCGGGCACTGCGGGCATGCAGCGGCCGGGCGGCCGTACGGCCCGCGTCCGGACCGCCGTCCTCCGGGCCGCCGAGGACGCCCTCGTCGAGGTCGGCTTCGCCGGACTCGACCTCGGCGACATCGCCCGGCGGGCGGAGGTCGGCCGCACCACCGTCTACCGGCGCTGGGGCTCGGTCGGTGCGCTGCTCGCCGACGTCCTCACCGACATGGCCGAGCAGTCCCTCCCGCGCAGCCGCACCGGCTCCCTGCGCGAGGACCTGCGCGCCAACGCCCGCCTCGTCCGGCGCACCCTCGCCGACCCCCGCCAGGGCGCCCTGTTCCGCGCCGTCCTGGTCGCCGCCACCTGCGACGCCTCCGCCGCCGAGGCCCTCCACCGCTTCTACCAGGCCCGCGTCGAGGAGTGGGCCCCCTGCGTCACGGAGGCCGTCGACCGCGGCGACCTCCCGCCCGGCACCGACCCGCACGAGGTGATCCGCGCCGTCTCCGCCCCCCTCTACTACCGCATGCTCACCACCCCCGACCCCCTCGACGAGGCCGCCGCCGACCGCGCCGCCGACGCCGCCGAGGCCGCAGCGAGGGCGGGCGCCTTCCGCCCGGCGGGGCCGGCCGCTAAATAGATTTCAAGGCCGAGCGGGCTCACCAGGCGCAGAAGGAGTGCGAGGCCCGGTACGGTCCGGCCGAGTACGCGTACGACCGGATCAGCGAGGAGAGTCCGTGAACCACGGTGAGTGGAAGACCCGGCGGGCCAGGAAGCTCCTGGGGGAGGCGGTCGAGGAGTCCGCGGCCTACGTGGAGGCGGGGTACGCGTTCGCGCTCGGGCAGGCGGTGTACGACCGGCGCATCGCGCTCGGGCTGTCCCAGGCCGAACTGGCGCGCCGGGCGGGCATGACGCAGCCGCAGATCTCGACGATCGAGGGCGGTGATTCGCTGCCGACGCTGCCGCTGCTCCGGCGGCTCGCGCGGGCGCTGGACGCGGCGCTCACCATCGATCTCGACGGGGACGCCTCCTCCTTCGTCTTCTCGCCGCACGACGACCGGCCGCCGCAGGACGGCGGCACCTCCGGGGCCGGGCGGTCCGCCGCCTAACGGCCGTGGTTCAGAGGGGTGGTGTGGTGGGTGATGAAGGACTGGGCCTGGCCGGCGGTGAGAGGGTGGGCGAAGAGGTAGCCCTGGCCGAGGGGGCAGCCCATGGCGGCGAGGAGGTCGCGCTGCTCGGGGTGTTCGATGCCCTCGGCGATGACCTGGACGTCCAGGGTCTCGGCGATCCGGGTGATGCCCTCGACGAGGGCGTACTGCTGCTGGGACAGGCCCAGGCCGTCGATGAAGGACTTGTCGATCTTCAGGACGGAGATGGGGAACTCGCGCAGGTAGGAGAGGGACGAGTAGCCGGTGCCGAAGTCGTCGATGGCGATGCCGACGCCGAGGGCGCCGAGGGTGCCCATGTCGGTGCGCACGCGGTCGTCGCGGCGCATCAGGACGGACTCGGTCAGCTCCAGGACCAGGGACTCCGGGGGGATGCCCGAGGAGCGCAGGGCGCCGCGGACCACGTCGACGAAGCCGGCGTCGCGGAACTGGCGGGCGGAGACGTTGACGTTGACGCGCAGCGGGGGCAGGCCGGCGGCGGCGCGGGCGGGGCTGCTGAGGGCGTGCCAGGCGGCCGCCTCCTGGGCGGCGCGTTCCAGGACCCAGGCGCCGAGCGGGACGATCTGGCCGCTCTCCTCGGCCAGGGCGATGAACTCGTCGGGCAGCACCATGCCGCGCCGGTCGTGCGGCCACCGCACCAGGGCCTCGAAGGCGACCAGGTCGCCGGTCTGCAGATCGACGATCGGCTGGTAGTACAGGCGGAAGGCGGACTCGGCGATCGCGGTGTCCAGGTTCTCGTTCAGCTCGTGCCGCGCCATCAGCCCGGCCTGAAGCGCCGGCTGGTAGAGGCACCACTGCCGCTTGCCCGCCGACTTGGCCGAGTACAGCGCCAGGTCGGCGTGGCTGAGCAGCTCGGTGGCGTCCACGCTGTCCTCCGTCGTCGCCACCCCGACCGACGCCGACACCCGCACCGCGCCCGCGCGCAGCTTGAACGGCTCCGCGAACGCCGCCAGCAGGCCCTGCGCGATCGCCCCGACGTCGGCCGGCTCCAGCGCGTCCTCCACCAGCACCGCGAACTCGTCGCCGCCGAGCCGGGCCGCCGTGTCGGAGGCCCGCAGCGCGGTGGAGATCCGCAGCGAGACGGCGACCAGCAGCTCGTCGCCGACCGCGTGCCCCTGGGTGTCGTTGACCACCTTGAAGTCGTCCAGGTCGACGAAGAGCACCCCGGTCACGGCCCCGCTGCGCTCGCTGCGGGAGAGCGCGTGGCCGACCCGGTCCAGGAAGAGCACCCGGTTGGCCAGCCCGGTCAGCGAGTCGTGGAAGGCCCGGTGGGTGAGCTCGCGCTCCATCTGCCGCTGCTCGGTGACGTCGCGCAGGGTGAGCACCAGGCCGCCGACCGTCGGATCGTCGCGCAGGTCGTTGCAGCGCACCTCGGCCTCGATCGGGGAGCCGTCGGCCCGCAGCAGCCGCCAGTGCTCGCGCTGGGTGTCCAGGCCCGAGCGGGCGCCGCCGGTGACGGCGGGGCTGCGCATCCGGGCCAGCGCCTTGCCGACCGCGCGGGTGTCCTCGGGCGGGACGAGGTCGGTGAGCAGCGTGCCGTCGAGGCGGGGGTAGCCGAGGACGCGCCCGGCGGAGGAGGCCGAGGCGTAGCGTACGGAGTCGTCGTTGTTGAGGATGAGGATGACGTCGCTGGCGCTCTGCACCAGGGTGCGGAAGTAGGCCTCGCTGTCGCGCCGGGTGATCTCCTGGCTGAGCATGACCCGCTCGACGGCCAGCGCGGCCTGGGCGGCCAGGATCTCCAGTGAGCCCCAGAGGCTGGTCAGCTCCTGTTCGGTGCCGGTGACGATGAGCGCGCCGATCAGCGGGTCGCCGGAGGGGCGCTCGGCGAGGGTGAGCGGGCAGAGCAGGGCGCTCGGCATGCCGTCGAGCCGGGTGGCGAGGCCGCTGCCGATGTCCTCGACGGGCAGCAGCCGGGTCTCCCGGTAGGCGGCGAGGGCGAGCACCTCGTCGGAGTCGCCGCCGGCGCCGAGGCGGTGGCGGCCCGCGCCGCGCTCGGCGTGCCGCACGTGCAGCACGCCGCCCTCGGTGACGGCGAGCAGCGCGACGTGGCCGGGCTCGGTGGGCATCAGGGTGGAGGCGGCGGCCTGGACGGCGTCGGCGACCTCCTCGACGGTGACGGCCGCGGTGAGCACGGAGCCGGCCTCGCGCAGGGCCCGCTCGCGGGCGACGGCCTGCCGCCGGGCGCGCACCACGACCGCGAGCCGGGCCAGCACCAGCAGGTAGAGGACGGCGGAGAAGGCGCCGATGACCCCGGCGTTGCTGGTGTTGCCGTTGGCGGCCTCGACCATCAGGATGGTCGGCGCGATCAGCGAGGCGGCGGCGAGCAGGGCGAGCCGGCCGGGGCCGATGTCCGGCTGCTGGCTGGGGATGGGCCTGGTCAGCTCGACCATCGAGGGGTGCAGCGCGGCCGCGCCCCAGGCGGTGTAGAAGGCGGCCCAGCCGAGGTCCACGGGGGTGCCGATGCGCCAGTCGCCGTGCAGCAGGATCAGCCCGTACAGGATGTCGGAGACCAGCAGGCCGACCGTTCCGGCGGCCAGCAGCTGCAGGGAGCGGCTGACCCCGCCGCGCGGTACGACCAGCCGCAGCAGCAGGGCGAGCACGACGACGTCGCCGAGCGGGTAGGCGATCGAGACGGCCTTCTGGAACCAGTCCAGGTCCGGGTTCCGGGCGTAGGGCAGGATCAGGTAGATCCAGGCGAGCAGCGCCAGGCCCATGGTGAGGATGAGCGCGTCCAGCAGGCTGGCCCGGTCCTGATGCGCCGTCCGCCAGCGGATGAAGCCCAACACGCCCGCCGCGTACAGCAGGTACTCGGCGAGGTAGAAGCCGTCGGCGATGGACGGGAAGGGGCTGCCCAGGTGCAGGAACTGCATCTGGACGACCTGCACGACCTCGCCCGCGGTGAAGCTGAGGTTGGCGAGCGCCAGCAGGTACCAGTAGACGGCGTGGGAGGGGCGGTTGAGCCGGACGCCGACCACGATGGCGGCGACGCCGCCCAGGCCGATGCCCGTCCACCAGATGATCCGCTGGGAGGGGTTGGTGTAGTAGATGCCGGTGAACAGCACCATCCATGCCAGGTAACAGACCATCAGGCGTTGGCGCCGACGTGTCAACGAGCTACCTCCTCCTCGGCGTCACCACGCCCGGCCGGGGGCGCGGGCGGTGTGGTCCGGGCAGGGGCTCGCGAGCGTCCGGCCCGGATCCGGAGGGTCCGGTCGGACGTTCGAAATGGGCCTTGAGTGCGTATAGTCGGAAATGTCGCACCTCCCAGCATTCTGCCGCCACAGCACGAGGTCAAGCCGGTGGACGATGCAGCAGAGAGCGCACGGGGAGCACGTCCCGGAGCGCGTTCCGGACGTCACGCCGTGCTGGTCAACGAGGACGGTCAGTACACGATCTGGCCGGGTGAACTCCCGGTCCCGAGCGGCTGGCGCACCGTGTTCGGGCCCGCCCCGCACGGGGAGTGCCGCGGCCACGTGGAGCGCGTCTGGCAGTCCCCCGAGCTCGGGCTCGGACCCGGGACGGCACCCGCCCGGCCGCACGGACGGGTCGCCCGGGCGGGTCACCCCGACACCGTGCACGCCCTGGTCCGGGCGCGCGCCGCGCACGACCCGCGCGCCCTCGCCGTGCTCGCCGACGGCGAGGCGCTCGACTACGGCGCACTCGACGCGCGCAGCGACCGGCTGGCCGCCGCGCTGCGCGGCCTCGGCGCCGGGCCCGGGCGGATCGTCCCGGTGTGCCTGGAGCGCGGCGCGGACCTGGTGACCGCCTGGCTCGCCGTGCTCAAGGCGGGCGGCGCCTTCCTGCCGCTGGACCCGGCCCACCCGCACCGGAGGCTGGCCGCCCTGGTCGCGGACTGCGGCGCGCACCTGGTCGTCGCGGAGCAGGGGACGCGGTTCCCGGAGGTGCGGACGGTCACGCCCGGCGAGGGCCCCCCGGCGGCGGGACCGGTGCCGGACGCCGGCGCGCCGGACGACCTGGCGTACCTGATCTACACCTCGGGGACCACCGGCACCCCCAAGGGCGTGCCGGTCACCCACCGCGCCCTGGTCTTCACCCTCGACCGGGTGATCCACGCCTACGGGCTCACCCCGCGCGACCGGGTGCTGCAACTCGCCGCACTCGGATTCGACACCGCGCTGGAACAGGTCTTCGCCACCCTCGCCGCCGGGGCCACGCTCGTCCTCGGCGGCGCCCGCACCTGGGCGCCCACCGAGCTCGCCCACCGGATGCGCGAGGTGCGGCTGACCGTCGCCGACCTCACACCCGCCTACTGGCACCACCTGCTCGGCCTCTTCCCGCCCGGCGGGCCGGCACCCGAAGGGCTGCGGCTGATCGTGGTCGGCGGCGACACCGTGCACGAGGACGACTGCCGCGCCTGCCTGGACCGGCTGCCGGGCGTGCGGCTGGTCAACGCCTACGGCGTCAGCGAGGCGGCCGTCACCTCCACCCTGGCCGACGTCACCCCGGAGCTGCTCACCGGACCCGGCGCGCACGGGCCCGGCACGCCGGTGCCGATCGGACGTCCGCTGCCGGGGGTGCGGGTGCACGTCCTGGACGCCCGGCTCAGCCCCGTCCGGCCCGGCGAGAAGGGCGAGATCCACCTCGGCGGCCCCGGCCTGGCCCGCGGCTACTGGAAGGCGCCCGGGCCGACCGCCGAATCGTTCCTGCCCGACCCCTACGCCCCTGCCCCCGGCGCGCGCATGTACCGCACCGGAGACGCCGGACGCTGGCGGGCGGACGGCACCCTGGAGATCCTCGGCCGCTTCGACGACCAGCTGAAGATCCGCGGCCACCGCGTCGACCCCGCCGAGGTCGAGTCGGTGCTCGCCGCCCACCCCGACGTCCGGCAGGCCCGGGTCGCCGTCACCGACGGCCGCGACGACACCCGCGCCCTCACCGCCTACTACACGCTCACCGACCGGGCCGCCTCCGGCCCCCGCGCCCGGCGCGGCCGGATCCGCGCGCACCTCGCCGAACGGCTGCCCGACTTCATGGTCCCGGCCGACTTCGTGCTGCTCGACAGCATGCCGCTCACCCCGGCCGGGAAGATCGACCGCCGCCGGCTGCCGGACGCCCCGCGGCGGGTGCGCCCGCGCGACGGCGGGCGGCCCGACGCCGCCCCGAACGGCCCGCCGGCCACCGCCACCGCCGCCGGCCCGGGCACCGGCGCCGACACCGGCACCGGCACCGGCACCGGCGCCCTCTCCGCCGTCGAGGCGGGCGTGGCCCAGCTCTGGTCCGAGCTGCTCGGCGTCGAGGCCACCGGCCCCGGCGACGACTTCTTCGACCTCGGCGGCAACTCCCTGCTCGCCATGGAGATGCTCGCCCGCGCCCGGATCATGTTCGGCATCGACGTCACCCGGATCCGCTTCCTCACCCGCGCCCTGCTGCGCGACGCCACCCTGCGCGGCTTCGCCGCCGCCACCCTCACCGCCCGCCGCACCGCCGGACCCGACGGCGCCGCAGCAGCGGGGGGCGCCGCAGGACCGGGGACCGCCGAAGGCACCGACGGCACGGACGGCACCGACAGCACCGAGGCCGCCGTCGACTGGGCCGCCGAGGCCCGCCTCGACACCCCCCTGCGGCAGTCCTGGAGCCCCGCGCCCTCCCGCGCCGAACCCGCCGAGATCCTGCTCACCGGCGCCACCGGCTTCTGCGGCGCCCACCTCCTGGACGCCCTGCTGCACACCACCGACGCCCGCGTCCACTGCCTGGTCCGCGCCCCCGACGAGGAACACGCCCTCGAACGCCTGCGCGCCGCCCAGCAGCGCTACCTGCGCCACGACCTCGCCGACCGCCGCGTCGTCCCCCTCGTCGGCGACCTCGCCGAACCGCGCCTCGGCCTGACCGCGCACCACTACGACCGGCTGGCCGGCAGCCTCGACGCCATCCACCACCTCGGCGGCCAGGTCAACTTCATCTACCCCTACCACCAGCTGCGCGCCGCCAACGTCGCCGGCACCCGCGAGGTGGTCCGCCTCGCCGGACACTCGCGCGGCATCCCCGTCCACTACCTCTCCACCCTCGCCGTCCTGGCCGGCTTCGGCCCGGCGGGCGTCCCCGAGGTCGCCGAACGCACCCCGCTCGCCCACCCCGACCGGCTCGCCGTCGGCTACGTCGAGAGCAAATGGGTCGCCGAGCAACTGCTCCACCAGGCCGCCGCCGGCGGACTGCCGGTCACCGTGCTGCGCACCAACGACGTCACCGGGGACCTGCGCACCGGCGTGATGAACACCGGCACCGAGATCTGCGCGCTGATCAAGTACATCGCGGAGAGCGGGAGCTGCCCCGACGTCCGGCTGCCGCTCGACTTCGTCCCGGCCGACCGGTTCAGCCGGGCGATCTGCCAGGTCGTCGCCCACGCCCCCGCGATGGGCGAGGTCTACCACCTGACCTCGCCGCACCCCGCGGACCTCGCCGACCTCGCCGGACGGCTGCGCGCCCGCGGCCACCGCGTCGAATCCGTCCCCTACCCCCGCTGGGTGCGGGAACTGGTCCGCTTCGCCGCCGGGCACCCCACCCACCCGATGACCCCGTTCGTGCCGCTGTTCGTCGACCGGGTGCCCGGCACCCGGCTGACCATCAGCGAGCTGTACTTCCGCCCCACCTTCCCGCGCTTCGACCGGGCCAACGCCGACCGGGCGCTGGCCGGCAGCGGCGTGGAACTGCCCGCCGTCGACGACACCCTGCTCGACTTCTACCTCGACCGGCTGACCGCGGAGGGCTTCCTCGCCCCGCCGCGGCAGGCCCCGTCGCGAGAGGCACTGCGATGACCGCCACCGCCCCCGAGGAGCTCTTCGCGGCGCTCGACGTCGCCCGGGCGCCCGCCGACGGACCGGCCGCGTTCGGCGCCGACCTCGCGCCCGCCACCCTGCTCGCCGCCTACCGGCGCGGCCTGTTCCCGTTACCCGCCGCCGACGCCTACGCGAGCGCCTTCAACGAGGCCCGCGCCGAGGAGGCGGTGGCGTCCGGCGAGGTCGCCCTGCTGCCGGGCCCCGACCACGGCGCGGACCCGTACGCGCTCGCCTGGTGGTCGCCCGACCCGCGCCCGCTGCTCGCCGCCGACGGCGTCCGGCTCGCCCGCAAGCTCTCCCGGCTGCTGCGCAACCGCCTGGACTGGTGGACCACCGCCGACCAGGCCTTCGAGGACGTCCTCGACGCCTGCGCGGAGGGGCGCGAACCGCCCTGGCTCACGCCGGAGCTTCAGGAGGCGCTGATCGGGCTGCACCGGCTCGGCGCGGCCCACAGCGCGGAGGTGTGGGAGGACGGGGAACTGGTCGGCGGGGTGTTCGGGATCGCCTCGGGGGCCGTGCTCAGCCTGGACTCGATGTTCAATCGCCGCCCGGACGCCGCCCGGGTCGCCGTCGCCGACCTCGCCGCCCGCTTCGCCGCCGCCGGGGGCCGGCTGCTGGACGCGCAGTGGGACTCCCCGCACGTGCGCTCGCTCGGCGCCGCTCCGCAGCCCCGGGCCCGCTACCTCGCCGCGCTCGCCGAGGACGCCGGGCCGGTCGGGCCGCTGGACACCGCCCGCCTCCCGGCCGCCCGGCTGGCCCCCGAACGGCCCCGCGAGCCGCGCCCGCACGGCCACCGCCGCGCCCACCGGCACCCGTACCGCAACGCGCGCCGCGACTGAGGGGCCCGACGGGTTCCGGGAACGCCGCCGGGGCGGTGCTCGGTTCGAGCGCCGCCCCGGGGGGGTGTGGGTGGGTTGGTGTCAGTTGTAGTTGTTGTAGATGGTGTAGACGTTGTCGGGGCGTCCGGCGTAGCTGTTGTTCAGGGTGAACTGGTGGTTGCCGGGGCGGAAGATGCCGTAGGAGGTGCGGCCGGCGCCGGACCAGTCGCCGACGACGGGGAGGTCGCCGTAGTTGCCGTAGGTGACGGTGGAGTAGCTGCCGTCGTCGTGGCGGAAGATGAAGAGGTTGGGCTCCCAGGGGTTGGTGGCCGGGCGGAAGACGCCGAACTGGGAGTGGTGGACGCCGTCCCAGTCGCCGACGATCGGAACGTCCCCGGGGTTGCCGAAGTGGAGCGGGGTGTAGCCGCCGTCGTCGTGGCGGATCCAGAGGGTGGCGGTGCTGGGGCGGTAGACGGCGACCTGGTCGTGTCCGTTGCGGTCCCAGGAGCCGACCGCGGGGAGGTCTCCGGGGTTGCCGAAGGGCACGTGGGAGATGGATCCGTCGCGGCGGCTGAGGTCGAAGGCGGCGGTGCTGGGCCGGTAGATGGCGTGCTGGCACTGGCAGGTGTAGTCCCAGTTGCCGACCACCGGGATGTCACCGGGGTTGCCGAAGCCCCAGCTGCTGTTGAGCCGCGAGTCGGACTTGTCGTAGGACAGGGCCCAGGTCCCGTTGTCGAAGAGGCCGTTGTGGCTGGTCGGGCCGCCGAAGTAGCCGGTGAACGGAATTCCGGCCTGGGGACCGGCGACCCCGACGGTCCGGGTGGAGCTCGCCGAGCGGCCGTGGTCGTCCGTCACCGTCGCGGTGACGGTGTAGCTGCCGCCGACGCCGTACTCGTGGACGATGCTCGGGTTGGCGTTCGGGCCCTCGCTGACCGTGGGCGCGGTGCCGTCGCCGAAGTCGACGGTGTGCCGGGCGATCGGCCACGGGCTGAAGCTCTGGGCGTTCAGCGTGATCTGCGCGCGGGAGCGGTCACCGGCGCTCCACCAGAGCTGCGTCCAGGGCTGCCCGACCGGGTTGAGGAGCACCGTGGCGGTGGCCTTGCGCACCCCGCCGGCCTGGCCGGTGCCGGTGAGCGTCGCGGTGTAGCTGCCGGCGGCGGGGTAGTCGTGGTCGACGAACCGCTGCCCGGGCTCGATCGTGAGGGGCGTGCTGCCGTCGCCGAAGTCCAGCTTGGCACTGCCGGGGACCCAGCTGGCGGAGTAGCCGACGGTGAACCGCGCGTTGAGCGGGTGGTTCTCCTGGGAGTACGGGAGGCCGCTCAGCGAGACGCTCAGCGAGTCCTGCAGCTCAAGGGCGCCGCGGTCCCGGTAGCCGCTGGGGGCGGTGTTGGCGATGCCCGGGTGGTCGGCCGGCTCCTTGCCGAAGAGGTCGGTGGGCGGCACGCCGGGCGCGGTCGGGTCGGCCGCGTCCGTCAGGCCCTCGGCGGCGGCGGGCGCGTAGGCGTAGTCGTCGCCGAACCCGGGGTCGACGGCGTTGTCGTGCGCGCCCTGGCCGGTCGTCCGGAACGCCTCGGGGGTGGCGTAGGCGGTGCCGCCCCAGGAGTAGGAGGCCGAGGCCGGGCCCGGCGACACGACCGTGTTGTAGTCGGCCTTGGTGCCCTGGACCGAGCCGGCCGACACCACCAGAGGAACCGCGGCGGGGGCCGTGCTGCCGCAGCGGGGGGCCGGGCGCTTGGTGAGGATGTTGTTCTCGACCACCGCGCCGGAGGAGTTCCCGGCGAGTTCGAGGTCGTTCCCGCAGTTGCCGGCGATGGTGTTGCCCACCACGACGGTGCCGGGGGCGTCGGTGACCAGCACGCCGCGGCCGGGGGCGTCGGTGACCATACTGGTGGTGACGACGGCGCCGGTCACCCCGGCGTCGATCGCCACGCCCGCGACGGGCGGCGAGAAGACCCGGATACGGCTGACCGTGACGTCGGAGCTGCTCCCGGTGACCCGGACGTTCGCGGTCGCCCCCGGGTCGGCGACGGCCCCACCGCCGGCCACGTAGGCGCGGTCCAGGGTGATCCGGGCGGAGTCCTTGACGAGCACGGCCTCCTGCGGGGCCCCGAGGCTCAGACCGGAGACGGTGACGTCGTGGACGCCGTCGAGCACGAAGGCGTGGACGCCGGTCGAGCCGTCGCCCGAGGCGTTCACCGTCGTGTTCGGCGCGCCGTAGGTGGTGTCGCCCTGGAAGACGATCGGCTTGCCCGGCTGGCCGGAGCGCTTGACCGTCACCTGGCCGGTGAACCGGCGGTTCGCCGGCAGACGGACGGTCTGGCCGGGCTCGACCGCGTCGGCGGCGCCCTGGATCGTGCAGAACGGCTGCGCCTGGGTGCCGGGGCCCTTGTCGGAGCAGGTGGTGGCGCGTTGGTCGACGTAGAGCACGGTGCTCTCCGCCTGGGCGGTGAACGGCAGCACGGTCGTGGCGACCGCGGAGCCGGCTATCGCGACGGCGAGGCCGACACGACGGGAGAGTGGCATGGGTGGGATCCCCCTGGAGTGACACGGTGTGAGGCCGGCGCCGAGAAGTGGACGGGCATGCCGACAGAGGCCCTTCGCAGACGGACCGTCGGCGTGAGCGGCACAAGTATCCACGAGCCCTTCACCCGTGCTCAACCGGGTATCGCCCCGGGAACGCTGCCGGGGCGGTGCTCGGTTCGAGCGCCGCCCCGGGGGGGTGTGGGTGGGTTGGTGTCAGTTGTAGTTGTTGTAGATGGTGTAGACGTTGTCGGGGCGTCCGGCGTAGCTGTTGTTCAGGGTGAACTGGTGGTTGCCGGGGCGGAAGATGCCGTAGGAGGTGCGGCCGGCGCCGGACCAGTCGCCGACGACGGGGAGGTCGCCCTGGTTTCCGTAGGTGACGGTGGAGTAGCTGCCGTCGTCGTGGCGGAAGATGAAGAGGTTCGGCTCCCAGGGGTTGGCGGCGGGTCGGAAGAGGCCGAACTGGGAGTGGTGGACGCCGTCCCAGTCGCCGACGATCGGAACGTCGCCGGGGTTGCCGAAGTGCAGTGAGCTGTAGGTGCCGTCGTCGTGGCGGACCCAGAACTCCGCGGTGGTGGGGCGGTAGATGGCCACCTGGTCGTGTCCGTTGCGGTCCCAGGAGCCGACGGCGGGCAGGTCTCCCGGGTTGCCGAACGGCACGTGCGAGATCGAGCCGTCACGGCGGCTCAGGTCGAAGGCGGCGGTGCTGGGCCGGTAGATGGCGTGCTGGCACTGGCAGGTGTAGTCCCAGTTGCCCACTACCGGAATGTCGCCCGGGTTGCCGAAGTACCAGGTGCTGCCGGGCTGCGAGTCGGTCTTGTTGTAGGAGAGCGTCCACAGACCGTTGTCGAACACGCCGTTGTGGCTGCTGGGGCCGCCGAAGTAGCCGGTGAACGGCACGCCGGCCTGCGGCCCGGGGATTCCGAAGGTCTGGGTGGAGCTCGCCGAGCGGCCGTGGTCGTCCGTCACCGTCGCGGTGATGGTGTAGCTGCCGCCGACGCCGTACTCGTGGAGGATGCTCGGGTTGGCGTTCGGGCCCTCGCTGACGACGGGCGCGGTGCCGTCCCCGAAGTCGACGGTGTGCCGGACGATCGGCCAGGGGCTGACGCTCCGGGCGTTCAGAACGATCTGGGCGCGGGAGCGGTCACCGTAGTTCCACCAGACCCGGGTACTCGGCTGCGGGACCGGGCTCAGGTGCACCGGGGCGGTGGCCTTGCCGACCTCGCCGGCCTGGCTGGTGACGGTCAGTGTCGCGGTGTGGCTGCCGGCGGCGGGGTAGTCGTGGTCGATGACCCGGTCACCGGGGGCGATCGTGACGGGTGCGCTGCCGTCCCCGAAGTCCAGCTTGGCGCTCTCGCGCCCCCAACCCGGGTAGTAGTTGACGGTGAACCGCGCGTTGAGGGGGTGGTTCTCCTGGGAGTACGGGACGCCGCTCAGGTAGACGGCCAGCGGGTCCTGGAGCTCGACGGCGCCGCGGTCCCGGTAGCCGCTGGGGGCGGTGTTGGCGATGTCCGGGTGGTCGGCCGGCTCCTTGCCGTAGAAGTCGGTGGACAGCAGGCCGAGTGCGAACGGGTCGGCCGCGTCCGTCAGGCCCTCGGCGGCGACCGGCTTGTCGTTGACGAACCTGAGCTCGGCGGCGTTGTCGTGCGCGCCCTGGCCGGTGGCCCGGAAGTCCTGCGGGGTGGCGTAGGAGGTGCCGCCCCAGGAATAGGAGGTCATGCTCCGGACCAACGAGACGACGGTGTTGTAGTCGACCTTGGTGCTCTGGACCGAGTCGGCCGACACCGCGAGCGGGACCGTGGTGGGGACCAGGACGCCGCAGCCGCTCGGTGCGGGGTCCTTGGACAGGATGTTGTTCTCGACCGTCGCCCTGGAGGACATTCCGGCGAGTTCGAGGTCGTTCCCGCAGTTGCGGGCGATGGTGTTGCTCACCACGACGGTGCCGGGGGCGTCGGTGACCAGCACGCCGCGGCCGGTGCCGTCGGCGATGATGTTGGTGGTGACGACGGCGCCGGTCACCCCGGCGTCGATCGCGACGCCCGCGACGGGCGGTGCGTAGACCCGGTTGCGGCTGACCGTGACGTTGGAACTGGTCCCGGTGACCCGGATGTTCGCGGCCGCCCCGGGGCCGGTGGCGGTCCCGCCGGCGTTCACGTGGGTGCGGTCCAGGGCGATCCGGGTGGAGTCCTTGACGAGCACGGCCTCCTGCGGGGCCTCGATGGACAGGTCGGACACGGTGACGTCGTGGACGCCGTCCAGCACGAAGGCGTGGGGGCCGGTCGAGCCCTGGCCCGAGGCGTCCACGGTCGTGTTGGGCGTACCGTACGTGGTGTCGCCCTCGAAGACGATCGGCTTGCCCGGCTGGCCGGAGCGCTTGACCGTCACCTGGCCGGTGAACTGCCGGAACGCCGCGAGGCGGACGGTCTGGCCGGGTTCGGCCACGTCGGCGGCGGCCTGGACGGTGCAGAACGGCTGGGACTGGGTGCCGGTGCCCTTGTCGGAGCAGCCGGCGACGGCGTTGTCCACGTAGAGCACGGTGCTCTCGGCGTGGGCGGTGAACGGCAGCACGGTCGCGGCGACCGCGGAGCCGGCTATCGCGACGGCGAGGCCGGCACGACGGGAGAGTGGCATGACTGGATCCCCCCTGAAATGGCGCGGTGTGAGGTCGGCGCCGTCAGAACTGGCGCGCCGGCCCCGGCCCTTCGCGGACAGACCGTCAGGAAGAGCGGCACAAGTATCCATGAGCCCTTCACGGTCCCTCAACGGGGTGTCCCGTCGCACGGTCCGGTAACGCCGCCGGGGCGGCGCTCGGTTCGAGCGCCGCCCCGGCCCGCGCGATCGGTGTCAGCCGATGTTGTTGTAGATGGTGTAGACGTTGTCGGGGCGGCCGGCGTAGCTGTTGTCGAGGGTGAACTGGTGGGTGGCGGGGCGGTAGACGCCGTAGGAGGTGCGGCCGGTGCCGGACCAGTCGCCGACGACGGGGAGGTCGCCGTGGTTTCCGTAGGTGACGGTGGAGTAGCTGCCGTCGTCGTGGCGGAAGATGAAGAGGTTGGGTCCCCAGGGACTGGCAGCGGGGCGGTAGACGCCGAACTGGGAGTGTCCGACGCCGTCCCAGTCGCCGACGATCGGCTGGTCGCCGGGGTTGCCGAAGTGGAGCGGGGCGTAACTGCCGTCGTCGTGGCGGACCCAGAACTCGGCGGTGCTGGGCCGGTAGATGCCGACCTGGTCGTGTCCGTTGCGGTCCCAGGAGCCGACCGCCGGAAGGTCTCCGGGGTTGCCGAACGGGACGTGCGAGATGGAGCCGTCGGCGCGGCTGAGGTCGAAGGCGGCCGTGCTGGGGCGGTAGATGGCGTGCTGGCACTGGCAGGTGTAGTCCCAGTTGCCGACGACGGGGATGTCGCCGGGGTTGCCGAAGCCCCAGGTGCTGCTGGTCGCCGAGTCGGTCTTGTTGTAGGACAGGGCCCAGGTGCCCTTGTCGAAGAGGCCGTTGTGGCTGGTGGGGCCGTCGAAGTAGCCGGTGAACGGTACGCCGGCCTGCGGGCCGGGAACCTCGATGGTCCGGGTGTGGCTCGCGGTGCGGCCGTGCTTGTCGACCAAGGTCTCGGTGACGGTGTAGCTGCCGCCGACCCCGTACTCGTGGGTGAGGCTCAGGTTCGCGCCGTGGCCCACGCTGACCGCGGGCGCGGTGCCGTCACCGAAGTCGACGGTGTGCCGTTCGATCGTGAAAGGGCTGGTGTCCGGGGCGCTCACCGTGATCCGGGCGCGCGAGCGGTCGTCGAGCTTCCACGAGAACTGCGCCGAGAGGTCCGGGACCGGTTCGATGGTCAGCTGGGCGGTCTCCGTACGGGACGGTCCGGTCAGGCTGGTGCCGGTGAGCGTCGCGGTGTACGTGCCGAACGCGGGGTAGTCGTGGTTGATGCCCTGGGGCCCGGGCTTGAGGACGACGGGCGCGCTGCCGTCCCCGAAGTCCAGGGTGCCGGTGCCTGGCGTCCAACTCGCGTTGTAACTGAGCAGGAACTGCGCGTTGAGCGGGTGGCCGTCCATGGCCCATGGGGAGGCGTTCATGGAGACCCACAGCGGGTCCTGTACCTCGATGGCGCCGCGGTCGCGGTAGCCGCCGGCACCGGTGTTGGCGAAATCGGGGTTGTCGGCCGGTTCGTTGTCGTAGAAGTCGGTGGCCAGCATGCCGGGCGCGGTCGGGTCGGCCGCGTCCGTCAGGCCCTGGACGGCGTACATCATGGAGTCGTAGAAGTCGGGCTCGGCGGCGTTGTCGTGCGCGCCTTGGCCGGTGGCCCGGAACTCCTCGGGTGTGGCGTAGGAGGTGCCTCCCCAGGAATAGGAGGCCGAGGTCCGGAGCGGGACGACGGAGTTGTAGTCGGCCTTGGTGCCCTGGACCGAGCCAGCCGACACCGTCAGCGGGGCCGCGGTGGAGGGTGTGCCGCCACAGCTGAAGGCCTGCCGCTTGGTCATGATGTTGTTCTGGACCACCGCTCCGGCGGAGTTCCCGGCGAGTTCCAGGTCGGCCCCGCAGTTACGGGCGAAGGTGTTGCCCACCACGACCGTGCCGGGGGCGTCGGTGACCCGTACGCCGCCGACGCCTTCGGCGATGATGTTGGTGGTGACGACGGCGCCGGTCACCCCGGCGTCGATCGCCACGCCCGCGACGGGCGGCGAGAAGAACCGGGAGCGGCTCACCGTGACGTCGGCGCTGGTCCCGGTGACCCGGATGTTCGCGGTCGCCGGGCCGGCGCCGCTCCGGCCGCCGCGCACCTCGGTGCGGTCCAGAGCGATCCGGGTGGAGTCCTTGATGAGCACGGCCTCCTGCTGAGCGTCGAGGTTGAGGCCGGACACGGTGACGTCGTGGACGCCGTTCAGGACCAAGGCGTGGGCCGACGCGGTGACATTCGTCATCGGCATGTAGTAGGGGACGGCGCTCCTGATGACGATCGGCTTGCCCGGCTCGCCGGAGCGCTTGATCGTGACCGGGCCGTAGGAGTAGCCGTACGGCGCGATGTCGACGGTCTGGCCGGGCTCGACGACGTCCGCCGCGGCCTGGATGGTGCAGAACGGCTGCGCCTGGGTGCCGGTGCCCTCGTCGGAGCACTTGGCCCGGTTGTCCACGTGGAGCACGGTGCTCTCGGCGTGGGCGGTGAACGGCAGCACGGTGGTGGCGACCGCGGAGCCGGCTATCGCGACGGCGAGGCCGACACGACGGGAGAGTGGCATGGCTGGGGTCCCCCTGGAATGACACGGTGTGAGGTCGGGGCCGGGAAGTGAACTGGCGCGCCGACAGAAGCCCTTCGCAGACGGACCGTCCGCGCGAGCGGCACAAGTATCCACGAGCCCTTCACGCCGTCTCAACGGGGTATCCCCTTCGAGACCGCGGCGGCGGTTTCGGAGGGCCCCCGGGCGGGGACGGTGGCGGGCATGCTGTCAGTGGTGGTCGCCCCGTGGGGCGCAGAACCGGTGTTCGAGCGGAACGGGGACGAGCCGCACGACGCCGCGAGCACGATGAAGGTGGCCGTGCTGGCCGCGCTGCACCGGGTCGGGGCGGACCCTCGTGCGCCGGTGCCGGTGGTGAACGCCTTCGTCTCCCGGGCGGGCGGGGAGTTCGCCAACGATCCGGACCGGGACAGCGATCCGGTGCCCTGGACGCTGCTCGGCGCCACCGTGCCGCTGGGGCTGCTCACCGAGCGGATGATCACCCACTCCTCCAACCTCGCCACCAACCTCTGCCTGGCCCGGGCCGGACACGGGGCCGTCGCCGAGGTGTGGCGGCGCGCCGGGGCGACCCGCAGCGCCAGTCCGCGCGGGATCGAGGACCACCCGGCGCGCGCGGCCGGGGTGCACAACCGGGTCACCGCGCGCGACCTCGTCCGGCTGCTGCAGTCCCTGGACGGCGAACCGGAGTTGCTCGCGCTGCTGGAGCGCAACGCCTTCCGGGTCGACCTCGCGGCCGGGCTGCCGCCGGGCACCAGGGTGGCGTTCAAGAACGGCTGGCTCCCCGGCGTGCGGCACTGCGTCGGCCTGGTCCGTCCGGACGACTGCCCGCCGTACCTGCTGGCCGTCTGCTACACCGGTCCGCTCGCCTCGGGCGCCGACGAGGCGGCGGCCGATCCGGCCGCCCGGCTGGTGGCCCGGATCTCGGCGGCGGTCTGGGAGCGGCGGCGCGCGATCAGCCGGGCCGGTGCCGGGACGGCTCGTTCAGCGGGTTGACCCGTAGGAGGCCGGGACGGCCGGGGAGTTGGGAGGACCGGCCGTCCGGGGCGGGCAGGCGCTCGGCCGGGGCGGCGGGGCGGTCGGGCGGCGGGGCGGGCGAACAGGAAGCAGCCGGTGTCGGCGGCGGCCCGGCGCGGACCCGGGTCCGCGCCGGGCCGGGTGGGTCAGTACGGCTTGACGAGCACGTGCGCCGCGCCCGGGATGCCGACCTTGAGCAGCTCGTCCTCCTCCGGGGTGGTCGGCGTGCCGGTCTCCTGCTTGAGGATCGCCCGGGACAGCGCCTGCACCCACAGGGCGCGCGGCCGGCGGCGCTCCTCCCAGGCGGCCAGCGCGGCGGGCACCGTCTCGGCGGCGTCCAGGCTCTGGGCGAGCACCAGGGCGTCCTCGACGGCCATCGCGGCGCCCTGCGCCAGGTGCGGGGTGGAGGCGTGTGCGGCGTCGCCGGCCAGCACCACCCGGCCGACGTGCCACGGCTCCTCGACGGTGACCTGCGAGATCCGCGAGTACACCACCGCCGCCGGGTCGGTGACCTGGGCCAGCGCCTCGGCGATCGGCCCGCCGAAGCCGGCCAGGCGCTCGCGCAGCTGCTCGTGGGCGCGCTCCGGGTCCGGGCGGAAGTCCTCGGCCTCGGCGAACACCGAGCCCAGGTACATGAGGTCGTCGCTGATCGGGGTCAGCAGCGCCTTGGCCGCGAGGTTGCCGGTGGACATCACCACGCCCTGCACCTCGGGCGAACGCGGCAGGGTGACCCGCCAGTTGGCGAAGCCGGTGTACTCGGGCGCGTACCGCTCGCCGTAGAGCCGCCGGCGCAGCGGCGAGCCGATGCCGTCGAAGCCGACCACCAGGTCGTAGCGGGCGCTGCTGCCGTCGGACAGGGTGACCGCCACCTCCTCGCCCTCGTCGGCGAGTTCGGCGATGGTGGTGCCGAAGCGCAGGGTCGCGCCGGCGGCGGTGGCGGCCTCGCCCAGCACCCGGGCCAGCACCGGGCGGGGGATGCCGTTGTTGGACGGGGCGTCGCCCATCCGGGGCTGCGGGATCTTCGCGAGGACGCCGCCGGCCGGGTCGCAGATGGTGAGCACCTCCCACTCGAAGCCGACCGCCAGGCACTGCTCCAGCACGCCGATCTCACGCATCGCGTGCAGCGCGTTGGAGGGCTGGATGATGCCGACGCCGAGCGCCTCCAGGGCGTCGCGCAGCTCGACGACGTCGACCCGGTGGCCGCGGCCGGCGAGCGCGGTGGCGGCGGTCAGGCCGCCGATGCCGGCGCCGTGGACGAGGACGCGCAGGGGTGGGGTCATGGTGGTGGTACTCCAAAGGGGGGAGGAAGCGGGGATCGGAGGAGTGGGGAAACGTTTCAGCGGACCGGGGCGCCGGTGGACAGCTCCATCAGGTGATCGACCAGCGCGAGCAGCAGGTCCCGGCCGAACGCCCGCACCCGCACGTCGCCGACCAGCATCGGCACCTGCGGGTCGAGGTCCAGCGCGGCCCGGACCTCGGCGACGGTGCGGGTGTTCTCGCCGTGGAAGCAGTTGATCGCCACCACGAACGGGATGCCCCG
This sequence comes from Kitasatospora sp. NPDC057692, assembly GCF_042799475.1. Lineage (NCBI taxonomy): Bacteria > Bacillati > Actinomycetota > Actinomycetes > Kitasatosporales > Streptomycetaceae > Kitasatospora > Kitasatospora sp. NPDC057692. The sequence continues at coordinate 162,600 of NZ_JBHVIV010000001.1, forward strand.
GCTCTCGAAGAAGTCGATCGAGGCGAAGCTGCTGTCCAGCCGGCGGGTGTCGGCGATCACGATGCCGCCGAGCGCCCCGTTCACCAGGTCGTTCCACATGAACCAGAAGCGCTCCTGGCCGGGCGTGCCGAACAGGTAGACCACCAGCTCCGGGCTGACCGTGATCCGCCCGAAGTCCAGGGCGACCGTGGTGGTCTCCTTGCTGTCCACCCCCGACAGGTCGTCGACGCCCTCGCTGGCGCGGGTCAGGTACTCCTCGGTGCGCAGCGGGGCGACCTCGCTGACCGCGCCCACCAGGGTGGTCTTGCCGACCCCGAAGCCGCCGGCGATGAGGATCTTCACGGCCGAGGCCGAGGCGGCGGCGGAGGGGGCGGACGAGGGGGAGGAGGGGCGGGGTACGGGTCGTGCCATGGTTCAGAGCCTCCGGAGTCCTTCGCGTACGGCCGTCAGCAGCCCGAGGTCCAGGCCGCCGTCCCCCGAGGCCCGGGCCACCGAGATCGGCGCCCGGGCCCGCAGCAACCCCTGGGCGATGAGGTCGCCCAGGAGGATCTTGGTCACCGAGACCGGAAGGTCGAGCCCGGCCGCCACCTCGGCGACGGCGGCCGGCCGGCGGCACCGCTCCAGGATCCGGCGGTGCTCCGGCTGCAGCCCGCGGGTGCCGGACGACCGGGCGGCCAGCACCGGGTCCGCGAGCTCCTCCACCGTGGTCATCAGCGTGATCAGGGTGAGGTGGTCGTGCTCCGGCGCCGTCCGGCCGCGGGTGATGGTGTACGGGCGCACCATGGTGCCCGCGCCGTAGTCCTCGTCCTCGTCCTCGTCGGGCAGCTCGCTCCAGTGCGGCCTCACCGGGGCGTCACCCCCGGTTCCTGGCGGCGAAGGCGTCGAACTCGCTGCGGACCGGCGTGGTGAGCTTCTGGCCGACCTGCTGGACGAGCTGGTGCATGGCCACCGACATCACCTCGGCGTCCACCTCCTGGTCGGCGACCACCGCCAGGTGGGTGCCCTGGGCGGCGGCGATGACGAACAGCCAGAGCTCGGCCAGCTCGATGATCACCTGGTGCACCGGGCCGCCGTCGAAGAGCTGACCGATGCCCCGGGCGAGGCTCTGCTGGCCGGTGGCGACGGCCGCCAGGCGCTCGGCGTCGGCGCGGTCGATCGAGCGCGAGTGGCTGACGACCAGGCCGTCGTCGGAGAGCAGCACGGCGCTTCTCGTCCCGGGCACCGCGTCGACGAGTCCGTCCAGCAGCCAGTCGAGGTCCTGGTGGGTGGCGATGGTGCGGTTCATGACTGCTCTTCCGTCCTCGTGGTTCGGGGGTCCGCGGCCGGGAGGGCCCAGGGGGAGGGACCCGGCGCGGGAGTCGGGGGGCCGGTGACGGCCGTGGGGGCGGCCGGGCCGGGGGGCAGGCCGCGGTGGTCCGCGGCGTGGTCCGCGGCGGTGCGGTCGGGGCCGGCGGGGCCGGTGGGCTCCGCGGGCCCGGTGGCGGCGGGATCGGCGCCGCCCTGGCCGCGGGCGGCCCGGGACTGGCGCTGGAAGGCGCCGACGGTGGCGCCCGAGCGGCGCGGTGCGCGCTGGAACGGGCCCGCGGCGGCCGGGTCGGCGCCGGGGCGTGCGGGGCGGGGGGCCCGGGGCGGCGGGGGGTCGCGCAGTTCGGCGGCCAGGCTGGCCTGGCGGACCCGCTGCGGCAGCGGGGGCAGCGAGGCCGACGGCGCGGGCGCGCCGTCCTCGCGGCGCCGCTCGGCCAGCCGGTAGTGGTCGGCGGGCCGGTACTGCTCGTCGGCGTACGGGGCCTCGGCGGGCGTCACCGTCGCGTAGGCGATGTCCGGGTAGGCGGGGTCGTCGTAGCCGGTCGGCGGGCCGGCCGGGCCGGGCTGGGCGGGCACGCCGTGCGCCGGGGCGCCGTACGCGGGGCCGGAGCCGCTGACGTAGCCGGTGCCGGGGCCGGTGGTGTGGCCGGTGCCGTAGGGGCCGGCGGGAGAGTCGTGCCCGGCGGGCCGGCCCGGTTCGGGGAGCGGGTGCAGGTAGCCGTCGGGGTCGCCGTGGGCGAAGCCGTCGGCGTCCCGGGGCGCGAAGCCGTCCTCGAAGGCGCCGTCGAAGGCGCCCTCGAAGGCGCCGTCCTCGAAGCCGTCGAACCCGCCGCGGGCCGGGGCCTTGAGCACCTCGTCGTCCGAGGGCGGCACGTACTCGACGTGGGCGAAGGCCTGGGCCTGCGGCGGCTGGCCGCCGGGGGTGAACCAGTCGCCGCCCGCCGGGTCCGGCTCGGCCGCGGGGGCCGCCAGGGCCGCGCGCTCCTCCGCCTCGTCCACCGCGACGACCGGCGAGGACGCCGGGACGGTCGCGGCCGAGGGCATCTCGGTCACCGAGGCGAGCGGCGCGGTCTCCTCGCGCTGCTCGGGCCGCTGGCGCCGGGCGAGCGGGATCGGGGTGACCGCGGCGCCGTCCGGCAGCCCGGCGTCGCCGTCCAGCACGTACTCGCCGGGGACGAGCACGACCACCCTGGTCCCGCCGAAGGCCGACGGGCGGAACTCGATCTGCAGGCCGATCGCGGCCGCCAGCCGGCCCACCACGTGGAAGCCGAGGCGGATGTCGTCGCCGCGCGCGAGCATGTCGGTGCGCGGCGGGTCGTCGGCGAGCGCGGCGGCCATCAGCGCGTTGGCCGCGTCGTACTGCTCCAGGTCCATGCCGAGGCCGCGGTCCTCGATCTCGATCGCGAGCCCGCGCCCGACGACGGCTGCCCGCACGTCGACCGGCGTGGGCGGCTTCGAGAAGCTCGCCGCGTTCTCCATCAGTTCGGCGACCACGTGGGCGACCGGTCCGACCGCGCGCTCGGAGAGCCACGGGTGGCCCTCGACGTCCAGCACGATCCGGCGGTACTCCTGCACCTCGCCCTGCGCCGAGCGCAGCACGTCCAGCAGCGGCACCGGCTTGCGCCACTTCCGCTGCGGCTGGCCGCCGGCCATGATGACGAGGTTCTCCTCGTAGCGGCGCAGGCGGGCGGTCAGGTGGTCGAGGTCGAACAGGCCCTCCAGCACCTCCGGGTCCTCGTGCCGGCGCTCCAGGGCGTCCAGCTTGCGCAGCTGCTGGCCGATCAGCAGCTGGGTGCGGCGGGCGATCCGCTGGAGCAGCCGCTCGAAGCCGCGGTGCTGCTCGGCCTGCCGGACGGCGGTCTCCAGCGCGGAGGTGCGGGCCAGGTTCATCGCCTGGCCGAGCTCGGCCAGCTCGTCGCCGCCGCGGGCGCGCGAGCCGGCGGTGATCGCCCGGCTCTCGGCCTCGACGTCGACCTGCTCGCCGCGGGCGAGGCGCTCGACCACCTCGGGCAGGGTGCGCTCCAGCTCCTGCGCCTGGTCGTGCAGCTCCTTGATCCGGCGGCGCAGCGAGCGGGTCAGCCGCCAGCTGGTGACGACCACCGCGATCAGCGCGACCAGGCCGATCGCGGCGGTCAGCACGACCCGGGTGAACAGCGAGAGGAAGGAGGCCTTGCCGACCACGACCACGCCGTCGGTTCGGGTCTCCAGGACCTTCACCAGCTGCGGGTTGACCTGGTCGAGGGCCTGGCGCCACTGGTCCTGCAGCTGCGGGAGCCGGACGGTGCCGGTCGCGTCGGCGGCGGCCGGGCGGGTGAGCGCCTGCTCCACGGAGGCCTTGGCCTGCCAGGCGGGGCCGCTCAGCAGCTCCGACCAGGAGCCCCGCTCGTCCTCCGGCAGGTAGGGGACGACCTGGACGGTGAAGAGGTGCTCCTGGGCGCCGACCGCCTGCTGGACGAGCTGGTAGTCGGAGGCGCTGAGCTTGCCGGACGGCCAGCCGCGGGCCAGGATCGCGTCCTCGCGGGCCAGCATCTCCTTCGCCCAGAAGGCGTTGACCAGGGTCTTGGAGATCCAGGTGACCTCGCCGTTGTCGCCGTGGCTGAGCGCGGTGAACAGCCGCAGGTCCACGGCGATCAGGTCGGTGTAGTAGGTGTAGACGCCCTGCTGGTCGGCGGTGCCCTTGTCGACGGCGGCCCGCTGGTCGCCCAGCTTCTCCATCGCGCGCCGGGCCTCGGCGACGGCCGTGAGCACCTCGGACGGCGCGCTGTCGGCGGTCTCCTTGGAGAGGGCCTGGAACTTCTGCACGGCCTCGTCGGTGAGCTGGCGCTGGCGCTTCAGCTGGTCGGTGACGGCGGCGGTGCCGGGCCGGGCGAGCGCCTCGGCGCTGAGCCGGCGCTCCTCCTGGAGGTTGTAGTAGACGATGTTGGACGGCTGTCCCGCCTTCTGGGCGAGCAGGCCCTGGTCCGCCTGACGCAGGAAGTCGAGGAAGGTCACACCGCTGGTGACCGCCCACAGGACGGCCAGGGCGATGCTGGGGACGAGGGCGAGGACGAGCAGTGCCGTCCGCAGCGACAGGCGCGGACGACGCCTGCGGGGGGCCTTCGGCGTCGGGGGCCGCCGATTCGCACGCGCGCGCAGAGCTGACTCCTTGGGGCTGGCGGCCGGCCCGGTGAGGGCTGCACCGACCGGGGCACGGGCTTTATGACGAGGCGATACTAGTCATACGGTGTGTTAGCAGTGAAAGCGCGTTCGATCTTCGGGCGGTGCACACACAAGTCCTTGACATCGCCGAAGGGCGGTATTCACGGTCCCACCAGGGCGGCATCCGCGCGCCGCCCGGATTCCCCGGGCCCGGTGCGGAGCGCTCCGCTCCGGACGGGCGTCCGGCCCGCGCCCGCCCGCGCCCGGCGGAGCGGCAAGTCCCGAGGAGTGGAACGAGGTTGTCCCGGCCGGCGGTTCACGGCTACGGTACCCGGCATCATGCAGACGTGGAGCCTTCTTCTCGGTGGCCGCAGCGGGGTCTGACAGACCGGCACCCCGCTGCGGGTCGCCGTGCTGCCGGTCGTCGTCCCCTCGACACCGAACCAGGGAAGGACGCCGCACCCCGTGCGCTCCACCGAATCCGCACAGAACGTCAAGCTCTCCGCCACCCTGCGGACGCCCGCCGGACCGGTCCCGGCCGACGCCCCCGCCTGGAACCGCCAGCGCGGCAGCGCGATGCCGTTCCACCGCTACCGCCCCGCCCACGCCCGCGTCCCGCTGCCGCCGGTCGACGCCCTGCCCGGCGGCCGCCGCTGGCCCGCCCGGCGGATCGAACGGGCCCCGCTGTGGGTGCCGGTCGACCTGCGGGACGGCAACCAGGCGCTCGCCGAGCCGATGGACCCGGACCGCAAGCGCCGGATGTTCGACCTGTTCCTCGCCATGGGTTTCAAGGAGGTCGAGGTCGGCTACCCCTCCGCCAGCCGCACCGACTTCGACTTCGTGCGCCACCTCGCCACCACCCCCGGCGCGGTGCCCGAGGACGTCACCGTGGTCGTCTTCACCGCCGCCCGCGCCGACCTGATCGACCGCACCTTCGAGGCCGTCGCCGGCCTGTCCCGGGTCGTCGTCCACCTCTACACGGCCACCGCCCCCGCCTGGCGCGAACTCGTCCTCGGCCGCGACCGGGCCCAGGTGCGGGAGCTGGTCACCGCCGCTGCCGAGCTGATGGCCCGCCGGGCCGGCGACCGCCCCGGCGTCCGCTTCCAGTTCTCGCCCGAGGTGTTCAACCTGACCGAGCCGGACTACGTGCTGGAACTGTGCGACGGCCTCACCGCGCTGTGGGACGCGAGCCCGGACCGCCCGGTGATCCACAACCTGCCCGCCACCGTCGAGATCGCCACCCCCAACGTCTACGCCGACCAGATCGAGTACCTGGACCGGCACCTGGCCCGGCGCGACGCGGTGATCCTCTCCGTCCACCCGCACAACGACCGCGGCACCGGCGTCGCCTGCGCCGAACTCGCCCTGCTGGCGGGCGCCCAGCGGGTCGAGGGCTGCCTGTTCGGCAACGGCGAGCGGACCGGCAACGTCGACCTGGCGACCCTCGCGCTGAACCTCCACACCCAGGGCGTCGACCCGATGGTCGACTTCTCCGACATCGACGGGATCCGCCGCACCGTCGAGCACTGCAACCGGCTGCCCGTCCCCGAGCGCCACCCCTACGTCGGCGACCTCGTCCACACCGCCTTCTCCGGCACCCACCAGGACGCCATCAGGAAGGGCCTGGCCCACCACGCCGCCACCGCCGAACGCCTCGGCGTCCCGCCCGGGCAGGCGCCCTGGGACGTCCCGTACCTGCCGATCGACCCGGCGGACCTCGGGCGCGACTACGAGGCGGTGATCCGGGTCAACAGCCAGTCCGGCAAGGGCGGCATCGCCTACCTGCTGCAGACCGGGCACGGGCTGGAACTGCCGCGGCGGCTGCAGATCGAGTTCTCCCGGGTCGTCCAGGAGGCGACGGACGACAGCGGGCGCGAGATCACCGCCGACGAGCTGTACGCGCTGTTCCGCGCCACCTACCTGGACGCGGCGCCCCCGTCGGCGCGCTGGCGGACGGGGGAGGCCGACGTTCCGACGGGGGAGGCCGGGGGCCGGGCGGGGGAAGCCGGGGGCCGGACCGGGGACGGGCGGCACTGGGCGGCGGTCTCGCTCGACGGCGCCGCCGAGCACCGGGGCGAGGGCAACGGCCCGCTGGACGCCGTGGCGGCGGCGCTCGGCGCGGCCGGGCACGCCGTGGACATCCTGGGGTTCACCGAGCACGCCGTGCGCACCGGGCCCGACAGCGACGCCGTCGCCTACGTCGAGGCGCGGGTCGACGGGAGGGCGGTCTGGGGCGCCGGGCGCGACTCCTCGGTGCTGGCGGCCGGGGTGCGGGCCGTGCTCAGCGCGGTCGGCAGGGCGGGCGGTCCGACGGGCGGCCTGGCGGGAAGTCGTGCGGGCGGTCGGGCGGGCGCGGTACCGACGGGTGCCGGGTCGCAGGAGCGTCCGGACGGCGTGCGGCAGGAGGGCGTGCGGCAGGATGGGGCGATGACCGACGACACGTCCCTGCCCAGCCGCAGCCGCGCGGTGGCCGACGCCCTCGCCGGGGCCGGCCTGCCCGGGGAGATCCGCGTCCTGCCCGACTCCGCCCGCACCGCCGCCGAAGCGGCCGCCGCCCTCGGCTGCGAGGTCGGCGCCATCGCCAACAGCCTGGTCTTCGTCTGCGACGACGCGCCCCTGCTCGTCATGACCAGCGGCGCCCACCGCGTCGACACCGCGTACCTCGCCCGCGTCCTGGGCACCGGCCCGATCACCCGGGCGAGCGCCGCCCAGGTCCGCGAGGCCACCGGTCAGGCCATCGGCGGCGTCGCCCCCGTCGGCCACCCGGCCCCGCTGCGCACCGTCGTCGACACCGACCTCGCCGGATACGACCTGCTGTGGGCCGCCGCCGGGCACCCGCACACCGTCGTGCCGATGACGTACGAGGAGCTGCTGAAGCTGACCGGCGGCACGCCGTCGGCGGTGACGGCGCCGCCGCAGGAGTAGCGGCGGGGGAGGGCCCTTCCGGTGGCTGTCCGGTGGCTGTCCGGCGGTCGTCCGGCGGTGGTCCGGGCGCCGGACGGCCACCGGGCGGTCACCGTCGGCGGGGCGGCTCAGGGGCGACGGCGTGCGGCGCGGGCGACCACGAGGAGGAACAGGCCGCAGGCCGTCACCGCCAGCCAGCCCGGGCGGGAGGCGGTGGTGAGCGCGTCGGCCCCGGCCCCGGCCCCGGTGGCGGCACCGACCCCGGCTCCCGCCACCAGGCCGCCGGCCAGGGCGATGCCGACGGCCGAGCCGAGCTGGCGGGCCGTCGAGGTGATCGCCCCGGCCACCCCGGCGCGGTCCGCCGGCAGGCCGCCCGCGGCGGTGTTGGTGATCGGCGCGTTGGCGAAGCCGAAGCCGGTGCCGAGCAGGAGGTTGGCGGCCAGTAGTAGCGGCACGTCCGCCGCGCCGCCGTCGGCCGCGAAGCTGCGCAGCAGCAGGAGCGCCCCGCCCGCCGCCGTGAACCAGGCGGCCAGCAGAAGCGGCGGGCGCGGTCCCGCCCGGCCCACCAGCACGCCGGAGAGCGGCGCGCACACCGTCGCCCCCAGCGCCATCGGCAGCGTGGCCAGCCCGGCCGCCGCCGGCGTCCACCCCCGCGCGTGCTGCAGCTCGAAGGTGGTGAGCAGCAGGCTCACCGTCAGCGCGACGAACACCGCCACCGCGCCCAGGGCGGCCGTGCTGAACACCGGCCGCCGGAACAGGGCGAGGTCCATCAGCGGTTCGGCCCGGTGGCGCTCGGCGCGCACGAACCCGGCGGTGGCCGCCGCCGCCACCGCGAACCCGGCGAGCGCCCACGGCGAGGCCCAGCCCAGCCGCGGCCCCTCGATCAGCACGGCCACCGTCGCGGACACGGCCGCGGTGAGCAGGAGCTGGCCCGGCAGGTCGAGCCGGCGGGCGCGCGGCGCGCGGGACTCGGGCACGAACAGCACGCTCAGCACCACGGCCGCGACCACCACCGGCACGTTCACCCAGAACACCGACCGCCAGCCGAACGCCGCGACCAGCGCCCCGCCGGTCACCGGCCCGGCCGCCATGCTCAGCCCGAACACCGACGCCCAGACGCCGATCGCCCGGGCCCGCTCCCGGGGGTCGGGCATCGCGTTCACCACGATCGCCAGCGCCACCGGGCTGAGCATCGAGGCGCCCACCCCCTGCAGGGCGCGCGCCGCGACCAGCGCGCCCGTCGAGGGCGCCAGCGCGCAGCCGAGGGAGGCCAGGCCGAAGAGCAGCAGGCCGCACTGGAAGACCCGGCGGCGCCCGAAACGGTCGGCGAGCGCGCCGGCCGTGATCAGCAGGCTGGCGAGGACGACGGTGTAGGCGTCCACGATCCACTCCAGGTCGCGGGTGCCCACCCCCAGACCCCGGCCGATCGCGGGCAGGCCGACGTTGACGATCGTGGTGTCCAGGCCGACCAGGAACAGGCTCAGCGCGCAGACGGCGAGCACCGTCCAGCGCCGGCGGGCGGAGAGAAGGGGAGGGGGCGGTGCGGTGGCCGCGGTGGTGGTCATGGGGTGGGCGCGCCTTCCGGTCGGATCGTCGTAACGGCGCGCCCATGCTCAGGCCGGGGGAGGGGCGCGGCGCAGCGTTTTTGCGGAAACCGCAAAGAGTCGGACCCGGGCAGAATCGCTCCCATGGACGCCGACCCCACCGCGACCGACGACGTCGCGACCGCTGCCGCCGCGACCGACGACGTTGCGCCTGTCGTCGCTGCGGCCGACGACAGTGCGACCGACGACGTCACGCGGACCATTGCCGCCATCGGGCCCAGGCTGCGCGCCCTGCGCCTCGGCCGCGGCCTCACCCTGGACGCCCTCGCCACCGCCACCGGCATCTCCGTGAGCACCCTCTCCCGCCTGGAGTCCGGCCACCGCCGCCCCGCCCTCGACCTGCTCATCCCGCTCGCCCGCGCCCACCGCGTCGCCCTGGACCACCTGATCGCGGCCCCCGCCACCGGCGACCCCCGCGTCCACCTCCGGCCCCGCCACCGCGACTCCGGCAGCGTCCTCGTCCCGCTCACCCAGTACCCGGGCCGGGTGCAGGTCTTCAAACAGGTCCTCGCCCCGCGTGAACCCCGACTCGTCAGCCACGCCGGCTACGAGTGGCTCTACGTGCTCGCCGGGGACCTGCGGCTCCTCGTCGGCGACCGCGCGTACACCCTCCACCCGGGCGAGGCCGCCGAGTTCGACACCGCCGAACCCCACTGGTTCGGCCCGGTCGGCGCCGAGGCGGTGGAGATCCTCCACCTCTACGGCCCGCACGGCGACCAGGCCGTGCTGCGCACCGCCGCCGCCCCCGGGTAGGGCCGGTCCCCGGCCGCGGGGTTCAGCGGGCGGCCCGACCGGCCGGGCGCTGGGCGAGGCGACGGGCAGGGCGGGCGGGGTGCTGCGCGAGGGCCAGCGAGACGGCTTCGAGGGCGCTGGTGAAGGACACCTCGCTCAGGACGCCCGGGGCGGCGACCTGGTCGCCGACGAGGTAGACGCCGTCGCCGCGGTCGATCGCGGGGCGGTCGCGCCACGTGGTGCCCGGCCGGTCCACCGCACCGGTGCGCCCGGCGGCGACGGCGGACCGGCGCCAGAGCAGGCGCTCGGACCAGCCCGGGAAGCCCAGGTCCAGCAGGTGCTCGGCCCTGGCCAGGCCGGACTCCCTCGACTCGGCCGGGGCCAGCGGGAGTTGGGCCTGGACCAGCTGCTCGCCGACCGGGGCGAGACTCGCGTCCTGGGTGGTGAAGCGCTCCACCCAGCCGGTGCGGTCGAGGTCCGAGACGAAGAAGGCGTCGCCGCGCCGGGAGCGCAGCGCCAGGTCGAGCAGCAGCGTCCGGCCGCTCTCCCCGGACAGGCCCTGGTCGCCGAGCAGGCGGCGCGCCGACTCCAGGGAGGTCGCCACGACGACCGGGTTGTTGGTCGGCGGCAGCGCCTCCAGCCGGGAGCCGGTCTCGATCCGCACACCCAGCTCCCGGGCGCGTGCCGTCATCCGGTCGATCACCGACTGCCAGCCGCCGACCGGGTACACCGCCTCCGGCGGGAGGCTCGCGGCGCGGCGCAGCCGCTCCTGGGTGAACGCCGCCGACAGCAGCCCCGGGGCGTGGTGGAAGGTCGCGACGGCCGCGAAGTTGGCCGCCGCCAGGGCCGTCCGCTCACCCGCCACCTCGCTCGCCCAGCCCAGGAAGGTCCGGCCGACGGGCGCGTCCCGCCGGGCCGCCAGCCGGGAGACCGCCAGCGGCGGAACCGAGCGCAGCCGGTCGTCGAGGAGGTAGCGGGTGCGCACCAGCGCGCCGAGCGGGACCCGGGCGAGCGGGCCGACCAGCCCGCGCTGCCGCAGCCACGCCCAGTGCGGGCCGCGCCGGTAGAAGGCGTGCGGCCCCTCGTTGGCCCGGTACGGCGCCTGCGCGGTGCGGGCCCGGCCGCCGAGCCGGCGGTGCGCTTCGTGCAGCGTCACGTCGGCGCCGGCCTCGGCCGCCGAAATGGCGGCCGTCAGACCGCCGAAGCCTCCGCCGATGATGGTGATCCGCCGCCGCGCCATGAGCCGTCCTCCGCTGGTCGTCCGTGTCCGGCCGGCCCGGGTCGGTCCCCGGTCGCGGCCGCTGTCGGGAGGGAGACGACGCGGAGCGCCCGGATGTGACAGCCCGTCGCGCGGGGCGCGGGAGAGGCGCAGAACGCGTACGGGAGCGCCCGGGGCGGCGCGCGATCGGCGGATGGGCGCCGGGCGGGTTCCCGTCGAGTCGGCGCGGTGGTGTTCCCGCAGGTCGGCGGGGATGTGGGGGTGGCGGTGCGGGGCGGACGGCACGGGACGGGTGGGGCCGAGGTGGCCGGTTTCCGGCCCTCCGGCGGTGCGCGTACCGAATAACGGCCCGCCGCTGTCGGCCGTCGCTGCTACACCGAAGGCTGGTGCAGCGGAGGAGTCGGAGGAGGCGGTCATGGCAGGTGGCGGTGAGTGGGTCCGGGTACGTGCCCACCTCCGGCGCAAACCCGGTTCGGGCAGTGGCGGTGGCGGCGCTGGCGGTGCGGGGCGGCGGACCAGCGGGTGGGTGATCGCCGGGGCGGTCGCGGTCTTCTACCTGTACGGGCACTTCGTCGGCTACCGCGACGATGCTGCCGCGCCGCCGCCCGCCGCACCGGCCGTGCCCGCCGCCACGGAGGCGCCCTGATGGCGGCCCGCTTCCGCAAGCCGCGCGGCCCGGTGGAACGGCTCGCGGCGGCGCTCGTCGCCGCGGCGGTCGCGGTCGCGGTGCTCGGCATCACCCAGGCGCTGCTGCGGTCCTGGGTGTTCCTGGTGGCGGTCGCGCTGCTCACGCTCGCGGGCGCCGTGTGCGGCCCGATGCTGGAGCGCACCCGCACCGAGCGGCTGGCCGGCCTGCGCCTCAGCCTCGCCGAGGTGGACGCGATGGGCGACCAGGACTTCGAGTACGCGCTGCGCGATCTGCTGGTCCGCGACGGCTGGACGGCGGACCAGGTCGGTCGGCAGGGCGACCAGGCCGCCGATGTGATCGGCCACCACCCCCGGCACGGCCGGATCGTCCTCCAGGCCAAGCACACCACCGTCGGCGCCAAGGTCGGCGTTCAGGTGATGTACCAGGTCAAGGGGACCGCCGGCCCGGTGCACGGCGCCGACGTCGCCGTGGTCGTCACCAACGGGGGCCTCACCCGTGACGCGATGGACTGGGGCGACCAGTACGGGGTCCACTGGGTCGACCGCGCCCGCCTGGAGAGCTGGGCCGCCGCCGGGCGGCCGCTGCACCACCTGCTGCCGCTGCCGCGCCGCCCGCTCGGGTAGCGGGTGGCGGGTGGCGGGAAACTGGTGGCGGGTGGCAGGTAGTGGGAAGCCGCGTTGCCGCAACCGGGACGGCCTGGTTCGATCGGCGGTATGGACCAGGACGCCAACCCCGAGATCGCCGCCACCCTGCGCCAGATCGGCCCCCGGCTGCGCCGGCTGCGCGAGCGCAAGGGCATGTCGCTGACCGACCTCGGCCAGGCCACCGGCATCTCCAAGAGCACGCTGTCCCGGCTGGAGTCCGAGCAGCGCAAGCCGAGCCTGGAACTCCTGCTGCCGATCGCCGCCGCCCTCGCCGTCCCGCTGGACGAGATCGTCGCCGCCCCGCGCGTCGAGGACCCGCGCGTCCACCAGCACCCGGGCCGGGCCGACGGCCGCACCTTCGTCCCGCTCTCCCGCCACCGCACCGAGCCCCGGGCCTTCAAGATCACTATCCCGGCGGCCCACCACACCCCCTCGCTCGCCACCCACACCGGCCACGAGTGGCTCTACGTGCTCTCCGGCCGACTGCGGCTGCTGCTCGGCGAGCACGACGTCGTCCTCGCCCCCGGCGAGGCCGCCGAGTTCGACTGCCAGAACCCGCACTGGTTCGGCTCCACCGGCGCGGGCGACGTCGAGGTCCTCAGCCTCTTCGGCAAACAGGGCGAACGCCTCCACCTGCGCGCCCGCACGCGCCGCAAGGAGACCGGGCAGGCGTGACCGACCGGGTGCCGCCCGGCGCGCGCCCGACCGTGCGCACCACCTTCCCGCTCCCCGGGAGGACCGCCACACCCGCCCGGTGGACCCACGGGGACGTCCGCGCCGAAGCCGTTCGCCGCAGGTGCCGGCCGCCGCCCCGGCCGCGTCGACAACGGCCACGCCGTCCCCAACGAGGAACAGCGTCCTCCTCTGCTCCGGCCCCCACCGCCCCTGGTCCACCCTGTGGCCGCACCTGCGCCACTACTGCTGACCACGTCCCAGGACGGCCAGCCGACCGGGCCGCCTTCCCCTGACGCGGAGGCTTCTGCGTCGCTGTCGGCGGGAGTGGAAAGTCGGCGGGGCCGACTTCCAGCTCCGGCGGGGGAGCCGACGGGATGCCCGGTGTCAGGAGGCGGCGCGGAGGGGGGTCGGGAGGCCGGCGCGGTGGGCCAGTGCGGCGGCTTCGCCTCGGGACGCGACGGCGAGTTTGGCGAGGATGTTGGCGACGTGGAACTTCACCGTGGACTCGCTGATGTGGAGGGCGTGGGCGATCTCGCGGTTGCGGCGGCCGCGGGCGAGCTGGTCCAGAACCTCCAGCTCCCTCGGGTGCAGGCCCTCCAGGGGATCGGCCGAGGTCGCCGCTCCCGACTCCGGGGCGTTCAGGGGGAGGTCGACGGTCACCGTGGTGCCCCAGCCGGGGACGGCGTCGACGGTCACGCGGCCCGCCAGGGCGGCGATCCGGTCGGCGGTGCGGTGGACGGCCAGGGCGTCGGCAGTCAGCAGGCCGGGGCCGTCGTCCCGGACGACCGCGCGCAGGCCGTTGTCGACGAACTGCCACCGCACGTGCAGCCGGCTCGGGCCGTCCTGCTCCAGCATGGCGAGCACGGTGGAGCGGACGGCGGCGCGGGCGGCGTGCGCGGTGTCGGCGGGGACCGAGCGGTCCCCCTCGGCCGGGGCCAGCAGGTCAAGGCGGACCGGGCTGTGCCGCAGCAACGGCCGTAGTCCGTCGGCGAGTCGGGCGAACGCGGTGGCGGCCGGCTCTTCGCTCAGCTCGCGGTCGAGATCGGCGGCGCCGCGCAGGTCCAGCAGTGCGGTGACGGCCAGATCGGTGGCGTTGCGCCGGGCGGTGGCGTCGTCCAGGGCGGCCGAGCGCAGCGGCGCGAGGATCGCGGAGAGGGCGGAGGCGTGGGCGCCGCCGAGTTCGGCGATGGTGCGCGCCCGCGCGCTCGCCGAGGCACGGGAGACGGCGGCGTACGCGGGTGCGGCGTCGACGGCCCGGTGGTGGGAGTGCGTGGTCAGCAGCTCCCATAACTGCTGAAGCACTCGCAGCGGCCGCTCGGGCAGCGGCGCCGGAGGAAGGCCGGTCCCGGGTCCGGACGCCGCCCGGACCAGGACCAGCAGCGCGCCGTTGCTGCCGGCCGGTGCCGCCGCCACGGCGACCGCCGGGCGGGGGCGCCCGCCGAGCACCGCCTCGCCCTGCCAGGGGCGGCCGGGGACCACCAGCTCGCGGAGCCCGGCCAGTTCGGCGCCGGTGATCCGCGCCGACAGCTCCTGGGGGCCGGTGACGCTCGCCGGGGAGTGCGTGCAGATCCCGCTCAGCTGGGCCAGCGCGATGTGCGGGACGAGCCCGGCGAGCGCCTCGGAGATGCTCGGCATCAGCCTCGGCCGGGGTGCGCGCAACACCTCGGCGGTGAGGGCCAGCGCGCCCTCGGGGTCGTCCCAGGACCACCCGCCGGGACCCGCCGCCCCGTCCTCGCCGGATCCGTCGCCGCCGAATCCACCGTCCTGCCCACGCCCTTGCCCCTGCCCGCGCCCCTGCCCCTGCCCGTGTCCGTGTCCGTCGTCGCCGCGCGGCTGCTCCACCATGCCGACCAGCGTAGTTCGCGCCCGCCCCGGCAGGCCTGGCCGAAGGGACGGGTCGAACCGTCCGATCGGAGGGGCGGGCGGGCCCGGCGCCCGTACCAGGCTGGAGACGTCAGCGGGACGACGGGGGCCATCCGGGCCCGCAAGTCCCCCGCAGCGAAAGAACGGTGGGCCTTCCCATGAGCAACCCTTCCGGCGCCGGCACCCTCCCGACCAAGGCGATCGGCTTCGCCGAGCACGGCGGCGTGGACGTCCTGCGGCCGATCGAGGTCGAGCTGCCCGCCCCCGGCCCCGGCCAGGTGCGGATCACCGTGCGCGCCGTCGGCGTCAACCCGCTCGACCACAAGGTGCGCTCCGGCGCGCTGAAGGCGCTGTTCCCGGTCACCCTCCCCGCCGTGGTCGGGTACGAGGTGGCGGGGGTGGTGGAGTCGGTCGGCGAGGGCGTCACCGAGTGGCGGACCGGCGACGAGGTGCTCGGCGCGGTGCACGGCGGCGGCTACGCGGAGTACGTGCTCGCGGAGGCGGACCGGCTGGTGCGCAAGCCGGCGGCGCTCGGCTGGGCGCAGGCCGCGGCGGTCCCGGCGGCGGCCGAGACCTCCTGGCGCGCGCTCGCCCTGCTGGGCGCGGAGTCCGGCCACACCCTGCTGGTGCACGGCGCGGCCGGCGGCGTCGGCACGGTGCTGCTGCAGTTCGCCCGGGCCCGGGGGATCCGGGTGATCGGCACCGCGAGCGAGGCCAACCACGCGTACCTGCGCGAGCTGGGCGCCGTCCCGGTGGCGTACGGCGAGGGGCTGGCCGAGCGGGTCCGCGCCGTCGCGCCCGGGGGTGTGGACCGGGTGCTGGACGCGGCCGGGACGGGTGTGCTGCCGCTGTCGGTCGAGCTGGCGGGCGGCGCGGAGCGCGTGCTGACCATCGCCGACTGGCAGGGCGCCGAGCAGCACGGGGTGCGTTTCACCGGCGGCGAGGCGACCGCCACCTTCGACCGCCCGGCGCTGAACGGTGCGCTCGAACTGTTCGAGGCGGGCGCCCTGACCCTGCCGCTGCACCGGGTGTGGCCGCTGTCGGAGGCGGTCGAGGCGCAGGCCGAGAGCGAGCGCGGCCACGTGCGGGGGAAGATCGTCCTGATGGTGAGCTAAGTCCGGATTGGTCTGATTTTCACTCGTTTGGAATAATCCGACGCTCGGAATCCCCGTGATCACGGGGATCGGCCGGTCGGCCGACATGCGCTCGCCCATTCGAGTGCAGAGGGTTGGCCGGGAGCGACGGGCGGCACGGGCCGCCCGCGCGAACGAGGTCAGGAGGACCCGGATGGACAGGCGAGCGATGGTCGGCGAATTCCTCGGAACGCTGTTGTTGGTGCTGCTGGCGGTGGGCGCGGCGGTGCTGGCCGGGGAGGCCATCGGCTCGGTGGGCATCGCGCTCGCGTTCGGCCTGGTGCTGCTCGCCCTCGCGTACGCGATCGGGCCGATCTCCGGCTGCCACGTGAACCCGGCGGTGACGCTCGGGTTCCTGCTGGCGCGTCGGGTCGACGGCCGCACGGCGGTCTCGTACTGGGTCGCGCAGGTGCTCGGTGGCATCGCGGGCGCGGCGCTGGTGCTGCTGCTCGCCAAGCAGGTCCCGGGTCTGGAGACCCATGGCAAGCTCGGCACCAACGGCTGGGGCGACCGCTCCGCGGTCCACATCAACGCCGGCGGCGCCTTCCTGACCGAGGTCGTGCTGACCTTCCTGCTGGTCTACGTGGTCCTCGCCGTCACCCACCGGCTCGCCGCCACCGGCTTCGACGGGCTGCCGATCGGCATGGCCCTGGTGGTCGTGCACCTGGTCGGCATCCCGCTCACCGGCACCTCGGTGAACCCGGCGCGCAGCCTCGGCCCGGCCCTGTTCGCGGGTGGTCCGGCGCTCTCGCAGCTGTGGCTGTTCCTCCTCGCGCCGCTGGTCGGCGGCGCGCTGGCGGCCGGTGTGCACCTGCTCACCCACCCGCAGCCCAACCTCCCCGCCGCCGAGGCCCTGGCCACGGACGCCCGCGCGGCGGCGTAGCCGGCCGGGGTCGGCCGGCGCGGGCTCCGGCTGCCGGTCGTCGCTCCTCGGTCACCGGTCGTCGCTCCTCGGTCACCGGTCTTCGGTCTTCGGTCACTGGTCTTCACCGGGTGAAACCGAGCCGTTACAGTTCGGTCCCATGGAGGATCTGAAGACTGCGGCGGTCCGGGGGAGCGGCGGGCGGCTGGCCGGGAAGTCCTGTGTGGTGACGGGTGCCGCGAACGGGATCGGCCGCGCCGTCGCCGAACTCTTCGCCCGCGAGGGGGCGTCGGTGGTGGCCACCGACCTCGACGTCGACGGCCTGCGGCGGCTGGAGAAGCAGCTGCCGCAGGCCGTCAGCACGGTGGTCGGCGACGTCTCGCGGGACGAGGACGCCCGCCGGATGGTCGCCGCCGCCGTCGAGCGGCACGGCCGGCTGGACGTGTTGGTGGCCAACGCGGGGGTGATCCCGCTGATGGAGATCACCGAGGCGGGCGCCGACGACTGGGACCAGGTGATGGCCGTCGACGGGCGGGGGATGTTCCTCACCTGCAAGTACGCCATCGAGGCGATGGCTCCGTCCGGGGGCGACGGCGCCGGCGGGGGCCGGGACGGGGCCGGCGGCGCGATCGTCTGCGTCTCGTCCATCTCCGGCGTCGCCGGGCAGCGCGGCCAGGCCGTCTACGGTCCCGCCAAGTTCGTCGCCTCCGGCCTCGCCAAGCACCTCGCGGTGGAGTGGGCCGACCGGGGCATCCGGGTCAACGCCGTCGCCCCCGGCACCATCACCACCGAACGGGTCGCCCGCCTGCGGGACGAGCCCGGCGGGCCCGAGTACCTCGCCGCCATCGAACAACTCCACCCCATGCGCCGCCTCGGCGCCCCCGAGGAGGTGGCCGCCGCCGTCCTCTTCCTGGCGTCCGACGAGGCGTCGTTCATCACCGGTGCCGTCCTCCCGGTGGACGGCGGCTACCTCGCCCAGTGACGGTCGGCGGACCGGCGGCGGCGTGGTCCGCGCTCCGGGCGCCGTGACCCTCCCGGTGCGGGCGGAGACACCGCCCGTGCCGGGACCGGCCCCGCACTCCGCGGCGGCCCGGCCCGCGAGCGCGCCGGGATCGCCGGGGTGGTCCGTGAACTCGCCGAGGTGCGCAGCCTGCTGGGTGGGATCGCGGCCGCCGCGGCGCGGGGCGAGGTGATCACCGCTCCGCGTCCGGAACCGTTCTCGGCTCGCCGGGCTCGCCGGAGAAGCTGACCTCGCCCCGGTGCAGGACGTGCACGGCGGCCGCCCCGGCGAGCGTCGCCGGGAGGGCCTGCGCGGTCAGCACCACCGTCCGTCCGGTGGCGGCGGCCGAGGACAGCAGGTGCGCGTGCAGCCGGGCGGCGGTGGCCGGGGCCAGTCCCCGGTCCGGTTCGTCGAGCAGGAGCAGCCTCGGCGCGGCGGTCAGCGCCCTTGCCACGGCGACGAGTTGCCGCTGGCCGCCGGAGAGGGTCCCGGCCCGCCGGGGGAGCAGCGCGGCGAGTTCGGGGAACAGCTCCAGCGCCTCGCGGGCGGGGCCGCCCCGGGGGCGGGCGCCGAGGGCGAGGTGCTCGGCGACGGTGAGCGAGGGGAACACGGCCCGCTCCGCCGGCACCAGCGCGAGCCCGAGCCGCACCCGCTGGTGCACGCCGAGCGCGGTGACATCCCGCCCACGCCACACCACCCGCCCGGCGGCCGGGCGCACCAGCCCGGCGAGCGCGTGCAGCGCGCTGGTGCGGCCGGACCCGTTCCGGCCGAGCAGCACCGTGACCCGCCCGGAGGGCGCGGCCAAGTCCACGCCGTGCAGCGCCTCCAGCGGGCCGTAGCGCACCCGCACGCCCGACAGGGCGACTTCGACGGGCACCGGACCTCCCGGAAGGGTCGAGGGCGGGTTGAGGGTTGGGAGTTGGAAATCTGTCAGCTGATATCTGTCATCTGTTATCTGTCATCTGAAATCTGTCAGTTGTCATTTGTCAGCCGCCCCCTCACCGGCCCCAGGCGCGGACCACCCGGGGATCGGCCAGTACCGCCGCAGCCGGGCCGGCGGCGACCATCCGGCCGTCGGCCATCGCGTAGACGGTGTCCGCGAGTTCGGACACCAGGTCCGGGTCGTGCTCGACCAGCAGCAGGGCCATGCCGTCGTCGGCCAGACCGCGCAGGACGGTGAGCAGCCGGGCGGTCTGCGCGGTGTCCAGGCCCGCCGCCGGCTCGTCGAGCAGCAGCACGCGCGGCTCGCCCGCCAGCGCCCGCGCCAGCTCCACCAGCCGCAGCACGCCCGTCGGCTGCCCGCCGGCCGGCTCCGCCGCCACCGCCCCCAGCCCGAACACGGCGAGCGCGCGCGCCGTCCGGCCGTCCGCCGGGCCGGACCGCTGCTCGGCGCCGACCCGCACGTTGTCCGCCACCGACAGCGTCGGGAACACGGCGATCTGCTGGAACGTGCGGGCCAGTCCGAGCCGCACCCGCTCGTGCACCGGGAGCCGGGTGACGTCCCGGCCGCCGAGCAGTACCCGGCCCGCGTCCGGGCGGACGGTCCCGGCCAGGCAGTCGAACAGCGTGCTCTTGCCCGCCCCGTTCGGCCCGATCAGCGCGGTCACCCGCCCCGGCGCCGCGACCAGGTCCACCCCCGCCACCGCCTCGATCCCGCCGTATCGCCGCACCACCCCGCGCGCCGTCAGCCGGCCGGTGCGCGGGCCGGTGCGCGGGCCGGTCGGCGCGGCGGAGTGGCGGCGCCCGGTCACGGCCCGGCCTCCGCGGCCCCTGCGGCCTCCCCGGACGCCCCGCCACCGGCCGTCCGGCGGGCGGTGATCAGCGCCCGTACCCGCCGACCCGCCGGCGTCAGCCGCCCGGCAGGCGCGGGGGGAACGGACGCCGGCGCGGCGGCCCGCTCCGCCGGTGCCGCTCGCGCCGTCCGGCTCGCGGCGAGCCCGGCCAGACCGCCCGGGAGCCGGCCGATGGCGGCCGCCAGCGCACCGACCGCGACCGCCGACACCCCCGCCACCGTGCCCGTGTCCAGCCCGATGAGCAGGGCCGCCGCCAGGACCGCCGCCAGAGCACTGTCGGCGCCCGCGACCACCACGGCCGCGAACCAGACCAGCCCCTGCACGGGATCGAACGCGGCCGCGTCGAAGGCGCGCCCGGCCATGCCCATCAGCCCGCCGCCGAGCGCCGCCAGCGCCGCGCCCGCCACGAAGGCGAACAGCTTGAGCCCCGGCACGTTCACCCCCGCCGCGGCCGCCCCCGGCTCGTGGTCGCGCATCGCCCGCAGCGCCCGGCCGGTGCGCCCCCCGCGCAGGGCCCGCACGGCGGCCGCACCCAGGCCGAGCAGCACCAGCTCGGCGAGGTAGAACGCGCGGTCCCCGGCCAGGAACGCGGGCCGCTCCAGGACCAACCCGGTGGTGGCGTACGGCTGTTGGAAGACGAAGCGGCTCAGCGTCGTCCCGACCGCGAAGGTCACCAGCGCCAGGGCGAGACCGCGCCGCCGGATCGCCGGCCAGCCGGTGAGCAGGCCGAGCGGCGCGGTGGCGAGCACGGCGAACAGCAGCGCGGGCGCGGCCGGCAGGGCGGGCAGACCGGGGATCCGCCCGGACATCAGCAGCGCCGTCCCGAGCGCCCCCAGCCCCGCGTACCCGGCCTGGCCCAGCGAGATCTGCCCGCCGTAGCCGGTCACCACCACGATCGACAGCAGCACCAACGCCAGCGCCGGCACCAGCAGCGCGCCGCGCAGGTCGTTGCCGCGGAAGCCGAGCGGCAACAGGAGCAGCACCAGGCAGACCGCCCGTGCCGCCCGGCCGCCGCCACCGCGGACCCGCGCCCACGGGGCGACGGGCCGGACCTCCGCCCGCTCCGGCCCGTCGGCCAGCCGGGGACCGGCCAGCAGCGCGGCGGCCAGCAGCGCCACCACGAACAGGTTCGCCTGCACCGCCTGCACCAGCGGCAGCAGCTGCCCGGCCGGCCGGAACCGGGTCAGCTCCGCCTGCAGAACGCCCAGCCCGAGCCCGGTCACCACCGCGACCGGGATGCTCCGCAGCCGGGCCGCCACCGCGACCGCCATCGTCTCCATGACCAGCAGCGGCAGCCCGTACGGGTCCAGCAGCAGGTACGGTGCGAGCGCGATCCCGACCAGCCCGGCGGTGAACGAGCCGAACGCCCACCCGGCCGCCGACACCCGGTCGGCGTCCACCCCTGCCAGCTCGGCGAGCCGCCGGTCGTCCACCACCGCCCGCACCCGCAGGCCGAACGGCGTGAACCGGGTGGTCACCCCGACCGCCAGGGCGAGTACGAGGATCGCGGCCAGCTGCGCCACCGTGTCCGGGCGCAGCGTGTGCCCGCCGGGCAGGGCGACCGGCGCCCCGCCGAGCGGCGACGGCGCGCCGCCCACCGGCGCGCCGCCCACCGGCGCGGCGCCCCACACCAGCACCACCACCCCGATGAGCAGGACGAACACACCGACCCCGGCCACCGTCGTCTCGGCCGGTCCGGCCCCGCGCCGTTGCAGCGGCCGGTACACCAGCACGTCCAGCAGCACACCGAGGGCGGGCGCCACCAGCAGCAGGCAGCACGCCACGGCCGGCCAGAGCGGCCAGTCCCGCTCGACGACCAGATCGCGCAGCAGGTAGGCGACGAGCATCGCCTGCGCGCCCTGGGCGAGGTTGAGCACGCCGGTGGCACGGTGGCAGACGACCAGGCCGATGCCGCTGAGCGCGGCCGCGCTGCCGACGGTCAGTCCGGCGAGGGCGAGGTCGACGGTGAGGCCGGCCGAGTCGAGGCCGGCCGCGCCGAGGACGGCCGGGTCGGGGGCGGTCATCGCGCCGCCTCAGCCGGTCGGCGGGCGCGGATCGCCCGGACGGGTGGTGGCGCCGCCGGGATCCGGGTCGGGATCCCCGTCGGGCGGTTCCGGGTCGCAGAGCCGGCAGGGCGTGAGTCCGCGGTCCCGGACGGCGGAGGCGTCGGCGTCGGCGGCGGAGGCCTTGCCCGCCACCAGCGGGCACTCCGGGCGGTGGTAGAGCGTGCCGCCGGGAACGGCCAGCGGGGGGCCGGCCGCTCCGGTGCCGGCAGCACCGATCCCGACAGCACCGATCCCGACAGCACCGATCCCGGCAGCACCGGCGGGCCCGCCGGGGTCGCCGCCGCCCTCGGTGTCCGCAGGGTCGACGAGCAGGGCGTACAGGTGCTCGATCCGCCGGTCCGTGGCCGTCGGCGGCCCCGCAGGTGGCGGCGCCGGTGCGGACGGCGCCCGCCCGGGCGGGCGCAGCGCGACCAGGACGGCGCCCGCCACGATCAGCGCCGCGCCCGGGACGGTCGCCGAGGCCAGATACGGGACCTGCTGCTCGACGAACCGCTCGCCGGACACCCCGTACCAGCCCAGCACGCACAGCACCGCGCCCGCGGCGACCAGCGCCCATCCGGCCCAGCCGCCGCCCTCCCGCGCCGAGCGCACCGCGCGGGCCGCCGCGCCCTTCGCACGGTGCGCGGCGCTCTGTCGCCCGGATTGCGATTCGTCCATGGATCCGCCTTGATGGTGTCACTTGCGACGTTTCCAGGATCGGCCTGGAACAGCATCCGGAGCGAGGAACACCATGCACGTGAGCCAGAGCGGCACCCGTCGGCTCGGCGGCCCGGTCCCGCGGGCGGCGGGCGCCCTGCTCGCGCTGCTGCTGGCGGGCACGGCGGCGGCCTGCGGCAGCGGCAAGTCCGAGTCCTCGACGGCGAGCCCGTCGCCGCCGGCCGCGACGACCACCGCGACCACCACCGCCACGACGACGGCGACGACGACCGCGACCGCCACCGCGACGGCCACGGTGACCGGGACCCCGAGCCCCGGGGCCACCGCGCCCGCCGATCCCGCCACCGCCACCACCGCGATCACCACCAACTGGCAGAAGTTCTTCGACCCGACCACCCCGATCCCCGAGAAGGCCTCGCTGCTCCAGAACGGCGACATGCTGCTGCCCGTCCTGGAGGGCTTCGCCCAGGACCCGCGGGTCGGCCAGGTGAAGGCCGCGGTGACCGACGTGGCGTTCACCTCCCCGACCGAGGCCACCGTCACCTACGAGCTGTCCCTCCAGGGCACCGTGATCGAGCCGGCCGCGACCGGCCAGGCCGTGCTGGACAACGGCACGTGGAAGGTCTCCCGCGCGACCCTCTGCGGTCTGCTGGTCCAGGCCGCCGGTGCCACCGGCACCCCGATCCCCGGATGCAGCTGACCCCCGCCCCTCCCGTCCGGGCGCTCGCCCGCGTGCTCGCCCTCGTCCTGGCGCTGGTGCTCGCCGGGGCGGCCGGCTGCGGGACGCGCCTGCCGCCGGACGCCTTCGGCGCCCACCCCACCACGGCGGGCGCCACTGCGACCGGCAGCGGCAACCCGGCCTCCGACACCGGCGTCACCCCGACCGAGATCCGGATCGGCGTCGTCACCTCGCTGACCAGCCCGGTCGGCAGCGAGGTGTTCAGCGGCCCGCGCTACGGCGCCCAGGCCTTCTTCCAGGACCTCAACGACCGCGGCGGCCTGCACGGCCGCACCGTCAAGCTCGTCACCTGCGACGACGGCGGCAGCGGCATCGGCAACCAGGACTGCGTGCACCGGCTGATCGACCAGTCGCACGTCTTCGCCCTCGTCTCCGGCAGCGTCCTCGACTACGCCGGCGCCCCCTACGTCAGCGGCAAGGCCGTCCCGGACGTCGGCGGCCAGCCGATCGGCACCGCGTACGACCGCTGGCCGCACCTGTACGGCATCTACGGCAGCAGCGCGCCGCGCGACGGGCACGCCGTCGGCTGGAACGGCACGCTCTACCAGTCCACCGAGGTGTTCCGCTTCTTCAAGGAACGGCTGGGCGCGACCAGCGCCGCCGTGGTCGCCTACAACCAGGCCGACTCCGCCCGCTACGCCGCCCAGCTGCGGGCCGGCCTGGAGGCCGAGGGCTACCGGGTGCTCACCCAGACGGTGGACTTCGCGCTGCCGAACTTCCAGGCGGTGGCCGCGGCCGTCCGGGCGGACGGCTCGCAGCTGCTGTTCGACGCCATGGACACCCGGGGCAACGCGGCGCTGTGCCGCTCCCTGGACGAGGCCGGGGTGCGGGTCACCGCCAAGGTGACCAACGTGCAGAACTGGTCGGAGACGGTGCGCACCGACTACCGGGCCTCGCCCGCCTGCCGCAACGCGCTCTGGGCCACCTCCTCCTCGCTCAACTACGAGGACGTCGGCCACCCGGCGGTGGCCGCCTTCCGCGCGGCGATGGCCCGCTACCACCCGGACCGCGAGCCGCTGCTCTCCGCGTGGGAGCTGGAGGGCTGGGCGGGCGCGCAGTGGCTCGCCGACGCGATGGACCCGTGCGGTGCGGAGCTCACCCGGGCCTGCGTCGAACGGTTCATGAACCGCCCCGAGCCCTATGACGCCCACGGGCTGCTCCTGCCCGCCTCGTTCGTCCCGCAGCCCCCGCCGACCGGGCTCACCCGGGCCTGCCTCAACGCGGCCCGCTGGCAGGACTCCGCCCAGGGCGGGCGGGGCGGCTGGGTCACCCAGGTGGAGTCCATGACCACCACCTGCTTCGACGTGCCGCAGCTGCCCTACCAGCCGTGAGGCGCGCGGCTCCCGGGTGTCCGGCGGTTCAGTCCAGGCGTTCCACCACGACCATGGCCGCGTCGTCGTCCAGCCGTCCGCCGACGTGTCCGAGCAGGTCCGCGCGCAGGTGGTGCAGCAGGGCGTCCGGGGGCTCGGCGGCACGGTCGGCGGTCCGGGCGGCGACCCGGTCGGGCAGCGGATAGAACCGCCGGGCGGCGTCGCGGGCCTCGATCACGCCGTCGGTGTAGATCAGCAGCCGGTCGCCGGGCCGGAACGGGAACTCCTCCACCGCGTAGGCCGCGGGGGCGAGTTCGCCGAGGCCGAGCGGGGGCGCGGTGCGGGCGGGCTCCAGGGCGGTGACCCGGCCGCCGTGCAGGAGCAGCGGCGGCGGGTGGCCGCAGTCGACCAGCCGGACCACCGCCTCGTCGTCCGGGATGTCCAGGACGAGGGCGGTGATGAACGACTCGCCGCTGTCGTCAGCGGCGTCGGCGGCCGCGTCGGCGGCGGTGCCGGTGTCGTCCGGCGGCGGCGGGCGCGGGCCCTGTCGGAGCACGGTCGGGAGGGGCGGTCGGGACTGCTCCTGGGCCCGCCGTGCCTGGGCGCGCTGCTGCTCGGCGAGCTGGGCGAGGTCCCAGGCGATGCTGCCGTCGAGGTAGCCGACCAGCCCGGGCAGGTCGGCGTGCAGGTGTGCGGCGGCCCGGAAGGCGCCCAGCAGCAGCGCGGCGTCGCCGAGCGAGGACAGGCCCTTGCCGCGGACGTCGCCGACCAGCAGCCGGGTGCCGGAGGCGGTGCGGGAGGCCGCGTAGAGGTCGCCGCCGACCTGGGCCTCGGCCTCGGCGGCCAGGTAGACGGAGGCCAGGCGCAGCGGGCCGATCCGGTCGGGCAGCGGGCGCAGCAGGACGCGCTGGGCCGCCTCGGAGACGGAGCGGACCTGGGCGAGCTGGCGCTCGTGGCGGTCGCGCAGCACGCGCAGGCCGACGATGAGGGCCGAGACGGCGAGCAGGGCGCCGAGCTGGGTCTCGTGGTTGGCGGTGGTGACGCCGTTGCGCAGGATGCCGATGACGGTCAGCGCGGCGATCGCCAGCACGGCGACGGCGGCGGTGGCGCGGGCGCCGGCGAAGGAGGCGGTGAGGGCGGGGGCGACGATCAGCAGCGGGCCCAGGTGGATCTGCGGCGGGGTGAGCACGTCCACCACCGTGATCAGCACGATCAGTGCGAGCGGCAGCGCCGTCAGCGCCCGGCGGTCGGGCCGCCAGGAACCGCGGCGGTCACGGGAACGCCGCTCGTCGGGGGGCCCCGCGCGGGGGTGCCGCTCGCGGGGAGGCTGCCGAAGTGGCACCTCTCCTCTGTACACCGTCCGGGCGGTCCGCCGCACCCCGGGGCGCCGGCCGGGGCCGGCTCCGGTGCCCGCGTTGCCCGTTGCCCGTTGCCGACGGCGGACCCGGGGGTCAGCCCTCGGCGCCGTAGCGGGTCAGGTAGGCGGCGAACCGGGCGACGTCCTCGTCCGCCCAGCCGGTGAAGCGGGCGGCGAAGGAGAGCCGGCGCTGCTCGTTGGCCTCGCGCAGCAGGGTCAGCCCGGCGTCGGTGGCGAGCAGGATCTGCCCGCGCTGGTCCTCCGGGTCGGTCTCGCGGCGCAGCAGGCCGAGCTTCTCCAGGGCGGTGACCTGGCGGCTGACGGTGGACTTGTCGAGCATGAAGTGCGCCGCGACGTCCGCGGCCCGGCAGCCGCCGCGCTCGGTGATGAGGTCCAGGATGCTGTAGGTGACCAGGGAGAGGTCCGGGTGCAGCTGGGAGGCCTTGTGGCGGGCGCGGCGGGCGAAGGCGGTCAGCTCGCGCTGGATGGCGGCGATCGACGTCTCGCGGTCGGGCACGGTGGCCTACCTCCTCGGGGTGTCGGACTTTTGTTGCACTATACAACGACCTCGGGTGCGGGAGAGTGCCGCGCCCGCCAGGCGCGCGCGGCCGCGATCCGCCGGGTGGCGCTCGGATGAGTGGCGAACAGTAGCTCAAGCACCCGGGGCGGGTCGACGTCGGAGACGTTGGTCAGCGCCAGTCTGCGCTGCATCGCGATGAACTGCTCGGCGTCCCCGGTCAGTTCGAGGGCGTGCCGGTCCGCGCGGGACTCCACCCGGCGGCTCACGGCGCACTGCACCGGGCCGGACAGTGCGCCCAGCAGCGCGGAGCACGCCGCCAGCAGCGGCAGCGAGCGCGGATCGGCCGCGCTCGTCGCGCCCGCCGCCGACAGCAGCCGGTCCCAGCCCGAGAGCAGGCCCAGTAGCGCCACCACGGCGGCCGCGCCCACCGCGCCCAGCACCGTGCCGGTCAGCACATCCCGGTGCTTGACGTGCCCCAGCTCGTGCGCCACCACCAGCTCCACCTCGCGCGGATCGGCCGTGGACAGCAGCGTGTCGTACGCGACGATCCGCCGCGTCGCACCCAGGCCCGACACGTACGCGTTCAGCGCCGTCGTGCGGCGCGAGGCGTCCGCCACCAGAACGTCCCGCACCCGGACGCCGTCCCGCTCGGCCAGGCCCAGCAGCGCCTCGCGCTGGGGGCCCGGCTCCATCGGCGTGAAGCGGTTGAACACCGGCTCGACCAGGAGGGGGTAGAGGAAGGACAGGGCGGCGGTCAGCAGCGCGGCCGCGCCCGCCGCCGGCAGCCACCAGCGCTCCGGCGAGCGGTCGGTGAGCGCGTAGAGGCCGAAGGCCACCGGCAGGGCGAGGGCCAGGGTCAGCGCCAGCCCGCGCAGGGCGTCCACCGCCCAGCCGGCCCAGCCCTGGGTGACCAGGCCGAACCGGGCCCGCACCGACCGGACGCCCGCCCCGAACGGCAGCTGCGCCAGCTGTCCGAGCAGCACCAGCGCGGCGGCCCCGCCGAGCACCTCCGCCGTCCGCGAGCCGCCGAACCAGCCGCCGACCGCCGACACCAGCCCGGCGCCCGCGGGCGTCAGCCCCAGCGCCAGGGTCAGCGCCAGACCGGTGAGCCGCCCGCCGAGCGCCCACGGCAGCCGGGCCCGGCGCAGTGCGCGGCCGCGGGCGCGCTGGGCGGGGGTGAAGTCGGGTGACGGGGCGGGGTGGTCGCCCGGAGTTGGGCTGACAGAATCTGTCATCTGTTATCCGTCATCTGAAATCTGTCAGCTGTCAACTGTCAGCTGTCAGGCGTCGGCCGTCGATCGTCGATCGTCATCTTGTCCTTCGGCCGTCAGCATGTCACTCCTCGGCGGGACCCGTAGCGCCGTGGGTGCCCGCGCGGAGCAGCTGGTGGCCGAGGTCGACCAGGGCCCGGCCGACCGCGAAGTCGTCGCCCACCGCCGGCGCCGGGGCGTCCTGCGGATTGCGGCGGGCGAGCGCGTCGCTGTGCAGGACGGTGCCGTCGGCGTCGAGCACCGCGTGCACCCGGGTGGTGTCGCGGTCCTCGACCAGGTGCAGGCTCAACCGCCAGTCCTTGGTGCGGACAGCCGGCTCCGCGCCGCCCGCCGTGCCGCCCGCCGCCCCTCCCACCACGCCCGCGGTTTCCCCGACCGCGTCGGCCGCCGCCAGCGGCGTGGGCGCGGTGGCGGTCCCGTCCGACCGGACGATCACCACCGGGCACGACCCGTGCACGGCGCAGCGCGCGCTCACCGACCCCAGCAGTGTCCGGGCGAAGGTCCCGCGCCCCCGGCTGCCGAGCACCAGCAGGTCGGCGCCCGCGGCCGCCTCCAGCAGCACCTCGGCCGCGTGCCCCAACACCAGGCTCTCCTTCACCGGCACCGGCCGCTGCCGGCCGATCACCTCGTCCACCTCGGCGGTCAGCCTCCGGAGCGCCGACTGCTCGAAGCCGGCGTCCACCATCGGCGCGAACCACCCGTACAGCGACGGGTACTCCCACGCGGCCACCGCGTGCACCGCCGCCCCGGTCAGCGCCGCCTGCCCCGCCGCCCAGCGCAGCGCCGCCTTCGAGGGGTCGGAGCCGTCGATCCCGACCACGATCCGCCGCCCGGCCCCTGTAGTCCCGTTGCCGGTCATGACCCGCACCACCCGCCTGCTTCCGCCGCCCCCGCACCCTCGCGGGGCCTCCACCCTTCCACGCTGCGCGCCACCCGGGCGCCGCGCCAGGGACGGGACGGCCAAGACCTGTCGGCGGGTTGGGACGGGCGGGCCCGAAGGGTTTCCGGGGCCGTCCGGGAGCCCGCTCGGAGGTCCGCTCCCGGGGCCCGTCGGGCCTGCGAACCCGGGCCCGGCCGGGCGGTCCGGGGCCGGGCGAGGAGGCGGTCCCGGTTGTGGAGACGGGGCGAAGGGGGCGCGGGGGAGTGGCGTAGGCTGACCGCTTCCGGACCGACCTTGGGGGAACACACATGCGCCGTGCCGCGGCCGCCGTCGCCCTGCTGCTGGGGTTGATACCCGTGGCCGCCTGCGGGCCGGACGATCCCGATCCGGCCACCGTCAAGGCCTCCAAGTCGGCCAAGGCGGCGGCCGACGCGGCCGCCGCAGCCGCCGGAAAGGCCTCGCCCGGCGCCTCCGACACCCCCGGCGACCAGGCGTCCGGCGACGGCGCGGCGCCCCGCCCCGACGGCAGCATCACGGTGGCGTTCGCCGGGGACGTCCACTTCGAGGGCCGCACCGAGACCCGGCTCGCCGTGCCGCCGCCCGAGCCGGCGCTCGGCCCGATCGCCAAGACCCTCTCCGCCGCCGACCTGGCCGTGCTCAACCTGGAGACCGCGATCACCGACCGCGGCGCCCCCGAGCCGAAGACGTACACCTTCCGCACCTCGCCCAAGGCGCTCACCGCGCTCAAGGACTCCGGCGTCGACGTCGTCTCGCTCGCCAACAACCACGCCGTCGACTTCGGCGCCGACGGCCTCGCCGACACCCTCGCCGCGAAGGCCTCCTCGCCCGTCCCGATCGTCGGCTTCGGCCGCAACGCCCAGGAGGCGTACGCCCCGTACGTCACCACCGTGCGCGGGGTGAAGGTCGCGGTGGTCGCGGCCAGCCAGGTCGAGGACCTCACCAACCAGAAGTGGCGGGCTGGCGCGAACAAGCCCGGCATCGCCTCGGCGCTGGACACCGCGACCCTGCTCAAGGCGGTCGGGGAGGCGAAGCGCCAGGCTCCGGTGGTGCTCGTCTACCTGCACTGGGGCGACGAGGGCAAGGCCTGCCCGACCGGCGCGCAGACCGCGATCGCCAAGAAGCTCGCCGCCGCGGGCGCGACCGCCGTGGTCGGCACGCACGCGCACACCATGCTCGGCGCGGGAATGATCGGGGACACCTACATCGGGTACGGCTTCGGCAACTTCCTCTGGTACGGCACCTCCAACTACGCCAACTCCAACGAGACCGGCGTCACCACGCTGACCGTCAGCCCGGCGGGCAAGGTGCTCGGCGAGGACTTCGCCCCGGCGACGATCGACGACACGGGGGTGCCGGTGCCGCAGTCCGGTGCCGCCGCCGCGGCCGCGCTCAAGCGCCGTGACGGGCTGCGCGGCTGCACCGGCCTCGCCCCCGTCCCGGGCGCGGCCGCGGCCCAGGGCGGGGCGTCCGCTTCGGGCGCCGCCTCCGCACCCGTTTCCGCTCCCGCCTCCGCGCCCGTTTCCGGCGCGGCATCGGCCGCGGGCGCCGCGCGGACCCCGGCGTCCACGCCCGGCCGCACCCCCACCGCTTCGCGCTGAGCGCGCGCCGGAAGGCGTGAGAGGGTCGGGGGACGATCGGCGTACGGAGGGTGCGGGCAGTGACGGAGTGGGCGGTGCGCGGGCGGCGGCAGGTGTACGGGTCGCCGTGGGTGGAACTCTGGCTGGACGACGTGGACATCCCCGGCGTCGGCCGGGTCGACCACCACGTGGTGCGGATGCCGAAGGAGTGCGCCAACGCCGTGGTGACGGACGGGGACGGGCGCTACCTGATGCTGTACCGGCACCGGTTCATCACCGGCCGCTGGGGGTGGGAGCTGCCCTCCGGCTGGGTGGAGCCGGGGGAGGACCCGGCGGAGGCGGCCGCCCGCGAGGTCGAGGAGGAGACCGGTTGGCGGCCGGGCGAGGTCGTGCCGCTGACGCGGCTGGACGCCATGTCGGGGATCTCCACGATGCACTTCCACTGCTTCCACGCCACCCGCGCGACCCGGATCGGCGAGCCGGTGGACCGGGCGGAGGCGAGCCGGGTGGAGTGGCTGTCCGAGGCCGAGGTGGTTCGGCTGCTGACAGCGGGCGAGGTGGCCGAGGGCGCCTCGCTCGCGGCCCTGTCGTACTTCCTGGGCCCGCACCGGCTGGCGGCCCGCACGGGAGGCCGAGCGTGATCGAGGCGGAGCTGAAGGCGCTCCTACGCGAACCCGACGCGGTGCTGCGCCGGCTGGAGGCCGCGTACGGCCCGGGGCGGGTCGAGCGGTACCGGGACACCTACTACGACACGCCGGACGGTCAACTCACCGCTGGTGACCGCGAATTGCGCATCCGCGAGGTGACCGGGGCGGACGGCGACCGGGCGGTGCTGCTGACGTACAAGGACGCCCGGGTGGACGAGGCGTCCGGCTCCAAACCGGAGCACGAGACCCGGGTGGCCGACGCCGAGGCCGCGCACGCGATCGTGCGCGGCCTCGGCCACCGGCCCGGCCTGGTCTTCGAAAAGCACTGCCGCACCTACGCGTTCGAGCACCAGGGCCGCCGGATGCTCGCCGCGCTGGTGCGGGTGGCGGAGCTCGACGGGGTGTTCCTGGAGGTCGAGACGGCCGCGGCGGACGAGCGCGAGCTGCCTGCCGCGCTCGCCGCCGTCCGGGCGGTGCTGGCCGGGCTCGGGGTGGCGGAGGGCGACCTGACCGCCGAGCTCTACACCGAGGCCGTTGCGGCCGCCCGGCGTCGCCCGACCGGGAAGTGAGGGTGCGTCAGCCCTTGTGGTCGGCCTCGCCGTGCTTCCAGTAGCCCTTGCTGTGGACGCGCTCGCGCGGCAGCTCCCAGTCGGTGAGCAGATGGCGGCGGACGGTCGCTACCGAGTGGGCCTCGCCCGCCAGCCAGGCCGTGGTACCGGGCGGCAGGTCGGTGGCGAGCAGGGTGTCGGAGAGCGTACGGCCCTTCGGCAGGTCCGGGTCGCGGGGCAGCCAGTGGGTGGTCAGACCGGCCCGCTCGGGCAGCGGCAGGGCGGACCCGGTGGCGTCGCCGACCTCGACGAACAGCGAGACCGGCACGGCCGGCGGGAGGTCGTCGAGGATGGTGAGCGCGGCGGGCAGGGCGCTCTCGTCGGCGGCGAGCAGCGCGTGCGCGGCGCCGTCGAAGGAGGGCCGGCGGCCGCGCGGTCCGGCCAGCCGGGCCGCGTCGCCGGGCCGGGCGATCTCGGCCCAGCGGGAGAGCGGACCGTTGCCGTGCAGGACGACGTCGATGTCCACCTCGCGCTCGTCGGGGCGGTGGTAGCGGATGGTGTACGCCCGGGAGGGGCCCTCGGGGAGGTCCAACTTGACCCACTGGGTGGGGTGTTCGATGAGGAGCGCGTCCAGGGTGGGGCCGGCGAAGGTGAGCCGGACCAGGGCGGGGGTGAGCGGGGTGACGGCGGTGACCCGCACGTCGTAGGTCGGCCGGGGGCGACGGAACACGGTGACTCCTGGCGGGGATCCGGTGGCGCCGACGACGGGCCCGGAGACGGACACGGGCCGGGGTCGGCGCGGGATGCGGACATGGGGTGGGAAAGCGGAATGGGGTGAGCGGAATGGGCAAGCGGAATAGGGGGAGCGGCGCGCCGGCGCGCCGGCGCGCCGGCGCGTCAGCGCGGCAGGTGCTGGTCGAGCAGCGCGTCGACGAACGCCGCGTCCAGCGGGCGGCGCAGCACCAGGGCGCGGTGGTAGAGCGGGGCGAGCAGGGCGTCCAGAAGCACGGCGGCCTCGTCGATGCCTCGGTCGTCCGCGGTGAGCCCGAGGCAGGCGACGGTGCGCGCGACATCCCGGGCCCGCAGCTCGTCCAGGAAGCCGTCGTGCAGCAACTCCGCTGTCCGGGCGTCCAGTTGGGCGTGGCCGAGGAGTGCCTGGAGGACCTGGCCGGCCGGCTCGTTGCCGAGGAAGGCCGCGAACCGGTGCACGTAGGCGCGCAGGTCGGCCGGGTCGCACGGGGTCTCGGACGGCCAGGCGAGAGCGGTGCCGGCGTCCAGGACGAGGTTGTCGAAGAGGATGTCGACCTTGGACTTCCACCACCGGTAGATGGTCTGCTTGGCCACCCCGGCGGCGGCCGCGATGCCCTCGATGGTGAGGCCCTCGAAGCCCTGCTCCACCAGGAGGTCGTCGGCGGCGTTCAGCACCGCCAGGCGCGCGGCCTCGCTGCGCCGTCCGCTGCCGCCGGAGGCGGCGGACGCACGGCCGCCGACGGCGCGGCTTCCGGTGGCGGGGCGGGGCTGGGCGGCGATGGCGTGCTGGTCCTTGTCCGGGGGCGGCTGCGGGCCGGTGGCGATGGTCGCGGCCATCCTCTCACGCCTCCTCGGGGCGCGCGGACGACACCCGTCCGGCCCCGCCCGGCCGGCGGACCAGCCCGGCCGCGATCACCAGGGCCAGCAGGGCGACCACGCCGCTGAAGACGACCCCGCCGGTCCGCAGGCCGGTCTCCCGGACGAGCACGCCCACGCCGATCACCGGCAGCGAGAGCATGGTGAACAGCACCGCGAAGAAGGCGGAGACGGTCTCGCCGCGCTGCTGCGGCGCCACCCCGCCGTTGATGGTCCCAAGCCCGGTGCCGATGGCGGTGCCGGTGGCGAGGCCGTTGACGCACGCGCCGAGCAGCAGTGGCGGCAGCGTCGCGCTGAGCAGCGCACCGGCGACGAGCGCGGCGGCCAGCACCAGTCCGGCGCAGGCTAGCGGGAGCGCCCGGGGCGGCGGCAGGACGCGGACCAGGAGCTGTCCGACGGCGATGGAGAGGAACGCGAGGGCGACCACGAGTCCGGTCAGCGCGTGGTGGCGAAGGTCGAGCACGGTGGCGAGGAAGAGCCCGCTGACCGCCGTCAGCACGCCGGTGACGGCGAACCCGGCGCCCCCGGCGAGCGCGGCGCGCAGGAAGGCGGGCCGGATCGCGGGCGGCACGTGCAGCGGCTGGAGGCGCAGCCGGAACCGGGAGGCGGAGCGGACCTCGGCGGGCACGGTCTCGGGGACGGCGAGCAGGCCGAGCAGGGCGAGGCCGGTGAGGACCAGCGTCACCGTCCAGGGCAGCCGCAGCGGCGAGCCGGCCCACTCGGCGAGGATTCCGGCGAACAGGGTGCCGCCGGCCAGGCCGCCCATGTTGGCGCCGAGCGCCACGGTCTGGGCGCGCAGGCGGTGCTCCGGCGGGGCGAGGTCGAGCAGGGCGGCGGTGGCGGAGCCGGTGACCAGGGCGGCGCCGAAGCCGGACAGGACGCGCGCGGCGAGCAGCCAGGGCAGCGAGTCGGCGGCCTCGAACAGCCCGGCCGCGGCCGCGGCGAGCAGCAGGGCGGTGACCATCACGGGCCGTCGTCCGATCTGGTCGGAGAGTCGGCCGAGGACGAGCAGTCCGGCGACGACGCCGAGCGCGTAGACGGCGAAGATCACCGTGACGGTGAACGTGGAGAAGCCGAAGGCGTGCTGGTAGAGCGGGTAGAGCGGGGTCGGGACGGTGGTGCCGGCCATGGTGACCCAGAATGCGAGGGCCACGGCGGCCGGGGCGAACCGGCTGCCGGGGAGGCGGGGCGGGGCTGAGGGCACGGTTGCTCCTCTGGGAATGCGGAGGAAAGGGGGAGCGCGCTGCGAAAGGGCGGTCGGAAGCCGCGGGGCGCGAAAGTGGACGCAACGTTGCGTCTCGATGAGACGGTAACACTGGACGCAACGTTGCGTCTACTGTCGCCGCCCCGAGGTCCCGGCGGTCCAGTTCGGCCCGCATGGGCGGAGTTGACGCCCCCGCAGGAGTCGTCCGACCTCGCACGACCCCTCGGCGGACCCGAACAACTGTGTTAGGTTAGCCTTGCCTAATGTTGCTGGTCGGAGGGGATTTTCAGTGCAGCAGTCCGAACTCGCCGGCGCCGTGGCGATGGTCACCGGCGCCGGGCAGGGCATCGGCGCGGCGGTGACGCGCGCGCTCGTCGCCGCCGGCGCCGTCGTCGCCGCGGCCGACCGCAACCCCGGTCCGCTGACCGCGCTCGCGGACGAACTGTCGGGCCGTCCGGACGCGCACGGCCCCGTCCACCCCTACCTGCTGGACGTCTCCGACGCCGCCGCCGTCGAGTCCACCGTCGACCTGATCGAAGGTCAACTGGGCCCGGTCGGCATCCTGGTGAACGTCGCCGGAATCCTGCGCGCCGCCCCGGCGATCGAGCTGAGCGACCAGGACTGGGCCGACACCTTCGCCGTCAACACCACCGGCGTCTTCCACACCTCCCGCGCCGTCGGCCGGCGGATGGCCGCACGCGGCGGCGGCGTCATCGTCACCGTCGGCTCCAACGCCGCGGGAGTGCCGCGCACCGGCATGGCCGCCTACGCGGCCTCCAAGGCGGCGGCCACCATGTTCACCCGCTGCCTCGGCCTGGAACTCGGCCGCTCCGGAGTGCGCTGCAACATCGTCTCGCCCGGCTCCACCGACACCGAGATGCAGCGCGCGCTCTGGCACGACGACGCGGCGGCCGCCGAGCAGCGCGTCATCGACGGCGACCCCGCCAGCTACCGGGTCGGCATCCCGCTCGGCCGGATCGCCCAACCCGCCGACATCGCCGAGGCGGTGGCCTTCCTGGTCTCCGACCGCGCCCGCCACATCACCATGCACGACCTCTACGTGGACGGCGGCGCCACCCTGCGCGCCTGACACCCCGGCAGTCCGGTCACCCGGACGACCGCGCGGGCCGCGACCCGGGACGAGCAGCGCCCGGACCGCCGCCCCACCCGGGCCGCGCACCCCCACCGGGGAGCGCGCCGCCCGAACCCCGCCACCCGCCGGCCACCGCGACGAGCGACGCCCGGCGACCACTCGCAGACTGGGAGAATCCAGGTGACCACGGTGCACCACGCCCCCGCCGGGACGGACCACACCGTCATCGGCGCGGCCAGCGGGCTGCTGGGCCAGTATCGGGCCGCGCCCGACGAGGCGTTCTTCGCCTCCCCGACCCGCACGCTGCTCGCCGAGGGCGTGCACGCCCGGGTGCCCCAGGACGGGCGCCCGCTGGCCGACCGGGTCGCCGACACCCTCGCCCAGGCCCGCCGGGACGGCGTCGAGCACCCGCTGGTGGTGGGCGCGGTGGCGTTCGACCACGACAGCCGGGCCGAACTCGCCGTCCCCGCCCGACTGCGCACCTGCGGCGCGCTGCGCGACGACCCGCTGATCGCGCTGCCCGCCCCGGCCGCCGACCGGATCGACTGGGACGTCCGCCCGGTGCCCGCCCCCGAGGCCTACGGAGCCGGCGTCGCCGAGGCCGTGGAGCGGCTCCAGGGCGGCGAGTTGAGCAAGGTGGTGCTCGCCCGCACCCTGGAGCTGCACTCCGACCGCCCGCTCGACCTGCCCGCGATCCTCCAGCGCCTCGCCCGCCGCGACCCCGGCGGCTACACCTTCGGCGTCCCGGCCGGCGGCGGCCGCACCCTCATCGGCGCCAGCCCCGAACTGCTGCTCTCGCGCCGCGGCACCGCCGTCGTCGCCAACCCGCTGGCCGGCTCGGTACCGCGCAGCGCCGACCTCGGCGAGGACGTCCGGCGCGCCGCCGCGCTGCTGGAGTCCCCCAAGGACCTCCACGAGCACGCCTTCGTGGTGGACGCCATCCGCACCGCGCTCGCGCCGTACTGCCGCACCCTGGACGTGCCGGAGCGGCCCACCCTGGTGCGCACCGCCGCGATGTGGCACCTGGCCACCACCATCACCGCCGAACTGGCCGACCCGGCGGTCTCCGCCCTGGAGCTGGCCGTCGCGCTGCACCCGACCCCGGCCGTCTGCGGCAGCCCCACGCCGCTCGCCCGCGAGGCGATCCGCGCGATCGAGCCCTTCGACCGGGGCCTGTACGCGGGCATGGTCGGCTGGGGCGACGCGGACGGCGACGGTGAGTGGGTGGTCACCCTGCGCTGCGCCGAGGCCGACGAGCGGACCCTGCGGGTGTTCGCCGGCGCGGGCGTCGTCGCCGAGTCCCGGCCGGAGGCCGAACTCGCCGAGACCAGCGCCAAGTTCCGTACCTTCCTGGACGCCGCGGGAGTGCCGCGGTGAGCGACCTGACCACCCCGGGGGCCCCCGTGACCGAACCGCTCGACCTCGACCCGATGGAGCAGGTGCTCGCCGGATTCACGCCGTACCCGGCGGAGTTCGCCGACCGCTACCGGGCCGCCGGCCACTGGCGCGGCGAGACCTTCGGCTCGATGCTGCGCGAGCGTGCCGCCGCCCACCCCGACCGGATCGCCGTCGTCGACCCGGCCGGCGGCCCAGGCGAGGACCCCGCCCGCCGCTGGACGTACGCCGAACTCGACCGCCGGGCCGACCGGATGGCCGCCGGGCTGCGCGCCCGCGGCATCGGCCGGGGCGACCGGGTGGTGGTCCAACTCCCCAACACCGCCGAGTTCTTCGAGCTGGTCTTCGGGCTGTTCCGGATCGGCGCGCTGCCGGTCTTCGCGCTGCCCGCGCACCGGTACACCGAGATCTCCTACTTCTGTGCCTTCACCGAGGCCGTCGGCTACGTCGTCCCGGCCGTCGAGGGCGGCTTCGACTACCGCGAACTCGCCGGCCGGGTCCAGGCGGAGACGCCGTCGCTGCGGCACGTCCTGGTGGTCGGCGGCGACGCCGGCGAGCACACGCCGCTGGCCGACGTCCCCGCGGAGCCCTCCTCGGCCGAGGGGCCCGAACCGCAGCCGGGGGACGTCGCGTTCCTCCAGCTGTCCGGCGGCAGCACCGGGGTGCCCAAGCTCATCCCGCGCACCCACGACGACTACATCTACTCGCTGCGCGGCTCGGTCGAGCTCTGCGGCCAGGACGAACGCAGCGTCTACCTCGTGGCGCTGCCCGCCGCGCACAACTTCCCGCTCAGCTCTCCCGGTTCGCTCGGCACGCTGTACGCGGGCGGCAAGGTGGTGCTCTGCCCGCAGCCCAGCCCCGAGACGGCGTTCCCGCTGATCGAGCGCGAGGGCGTGACCATCACCGGCCTGGTGCCGCCGCTGGCGCTGCTCTGGCTGGAGGCCGCCGAGCGGCGCCGGGAGGCCGGCGGACCGACCGGGCTGGAGAGCCTGGAAGTACTGCTGGTCGGCGGCGCCAAGTTCAGCGAGGAGGCGGCCCGGCGGGTGCGCCCGGTGCTGGGCTGCACCCTCCAGCAGGTGTTCGGGATGGCCGAGGGCCTGGTCAACTACACCCGGCTGGACGACCCGGAGGAGGTGATCGTCACCACCCAGGGGCGGCCGATCTCCCCGGACGACGAGGTGCGGGTGGTCGACGACCAGGACGGCGACCTGCCCGACGGCGCGACCGGCCACCTGCTCACCCGCGGCCCGTACACCATCCGCGGCTACTGGAACGCGCCCGAGCACAACGCCGGCTCCTTCACCGCGGACGGCTTCTACCGCACCGGCGACCTGGTCCGCCGCACGGAGACCGGCCACCTGGTGGTCGAGGGCCGGGCCAAGGACCAGATCAACCGGGGCGGCGAGAAGGTCGCCGCCGAGGAGATCGAGAACCACCTGCTGGCCCACCCGGCCGTGCACGACGCGGCCGTGGTCTCGATGCCCGACCCCTACCTCGGCGAGCGCACCTGCGCCTACGTCGTGCTGCGCGAGGAGCACCGCGCGAAGCCGCCGAAGTCCGTCGAGCTGAAGCGCTTCGTGCGGCAGCGCGGGCTGGCCGACTTCAAGGTGCCGGACCGCGTCGAGTTCGTGGACGCCTTCCCGGCCACCGGCATCGGCAAGGTCAGCAAGAAGGACCTGCGCGCCGCCATCGCCGCCAGCCTCGCCACCCCCTGAGTCCCCGAGTCCCTGAGCCCCTGAGTCCCTCAGCCTCCGGGCCTCCGGGCCTCTGGGCCTCTGGACCTCTGAGTCTCCGGGCTCCCCTCACCACGTTTCCCGAACCTCCTGACACAGCTAAGGACGCACCGCCGTGGGCCTGCCCCGCATCCCCTCCTATCTGATGCCCGCCGCCACCGACCTGCCGGCCAACCGGGTCGACTGGACGGTCGACCCGTCCCGGGCCGTGCTGCTGGTGCACGACCTGCAGAACCACTTCCTGACCGCCTTCGACACGGCGGCCGCGCCGGTCACCGAGCTGTTCGCCAACATCAACCGGCTGCGCGCCTGGGCCGCCGAGCACGGCGTGCCGGTCGTCTACTCGGCGCAGCCGGGCGGCCAGACCCCCGGACAGCGCGGCCTCCAGCAGGACTTCTGGGGCCCGGGCATCCCGGACGACCCGCACGCCGCGGCTATCGCCGACGCCGTCGCCCCGGCCGAGGGCGACCGCCTGCTCACCAAGTGGAAGTACAGCGCCTTCGTCCGCACCGACCTGGACGAGCTGCTGCGCGAGCAGGGCCGCGACGAGCTGGTGATCACCGGCGTCTACGCGCACATCGGCGTGCAGGCCACCGCCTGCGACGCCTGGATGCGCGACGTGCGGGCCTTCGTGGTGGCCGACGCGGTCGCCGACTTCGGCGCGGACGAGCACCGCGCCGCGCTCACCTGGGTGGCCGGGCGCTGCGGCGTGGTCACCTCCACCGACGCCGTACTGGAAGGGAAGTGACGGGCATGGCCTTCACCGTGGATCGGATCCGGGCCGAGGTCGCCGACCTGCTCGGCGAGGACCCGGCGGACATCCCGCTGGACGAGAACCTGGCCGACTGGGGCCTGGACTCGGTGCGGTTGATGGCGCTGGCCGAGCGCTGGCGCGCCGAGGGCGCCGAGGTGGCCTTTCTGCAGCTGGCGGAGCGCCCGGCCGTCGAGGCCTGGGCCGAGCTGCTCGGCGCGTCCTGATGGAGCCCGGTACGGGGCCGGAGCGGCCCGTGCGGGCGCAGCGGTGGCCGGCGACCACGGCGATCGGCCCGATCGAGGCGCAGGCCGCCCGGACGCCGCACGCCCCGGCGCTGCTGCCGGCCGGCGCGGCGCTGGTGAGCTACGGCGAGCTGAACGCCGAGGCCAACCGGATGGCGCGCTGCCTGGCGGACCGCGGCGCCCGCCCCGGTACGGTCGTCGGCCTCTCGCTCACCCGCCCGGCCGACCTCGTGCCGGCGCTGCTGGCGGTGGCCAAGTCGGGGGCGGCGTACCTGGCGCTGGATCCGGACGACGCGCCGGGGCGGCTGTCCTGGCTGCTGGCGGACGCGGCGCCGGTCTGCGTGCTGGGGGAGGGGGTGCCGGCCGCCGAGCGGCCGGCCGCCGCCGAACTGGTGGGCCGGGCGGTCACCGACCCGCCGCGGGCGCTCACCCCGCAGCACCCGCTCTGCCGGGCGTACGGCCCGGGCGGGCGGCCGACGGGGGTGTGGACGACGCATGCCGAGGTGGACCGCCGGGTGCGCGAGCTGCAGGCCTCGTACGGGCTGGGTCCGGGTGACCGGGTGCTCCAGCTGGGCCTGCCGCTGTGGGAGTTCCTCTGGCCGCTGCGGACCGGGGCGGCGCTGGTGCTGGCCGATCCGGACCGGCCGGGGGAGGTCGGGGAGCTGGTCCGCGACGCCGGGGTGACCGCCCTGCGCGCCGCGCCGGCGGTGCTCGGCGAGCTGCTGCCCGAGCCGGGACCGGTGCACCTGGTCCCGGAGCGGGGCTGACGGCCGGCCGGCTGACAACTGACAGCTGACAGATTTCAGATGACGGATAACAGATGACAGATTCTGAAATCTGTCATCTGTTATCCGTCGGTCGTCGGCTGTCAGCCGTCAGCCCCCGGCCGTCACCGCCGTGCCGCGGCGAAGTCCGCCGCGAAGTCCGCCGCCGTCCAGGCCATGGCGACGGCGCCCTCGACGATCGCCCGGTCCGCCTCCGGCGAGACGGCGGCCTCGGCGAACGCCGC
This sequence comes from Kitasatospora sp. NPDC057692, assembly GCF_042799475.1. NCBI lineage: Bacteria > Bacillati > Actinomycetota > Actinomycetes > Kitasatosporales > Streptomycetaceae > Kitasatospora > Kitasatospora sp. NPDC057692. The sequence goes on from NZ_JBHVIV010000001.1 coordinate 202,770, forward strand.
CTCGTGCGGGCCGCAGGCGCCGCCGGTGATGTCCAGCACCGGGTGGATGGCCGGCAGGGCGTGCGAGACGTTGCCCATGTCGGTGCAGGCGAACGGCCCGCTCTCGACCGGCTCCGGACGGCCGACCGCCGCGGCGTTGGCCCGCCACAGGGCGAGCAGCCCGGCGTCGCTGCGGAAGTCCAGGTAGTCCGGCTCGGGCCGGGTCAGCTCGACCTCGCACCCGGTGGCCAGCGCCCCCGCCCGGAAGCAGTCCTCCACCCGGGCGCGCAGCTCCGTGAGGTCCTCGGCCGCCGAGGCGCGGATCTCGTACTCCGCGGTGGCGCTGTCGGGGATGAGGTTGGGCGCCGTCCCGGCCGCCGTGGTGATGCCGTGCACCCGCCAGTGCGGCGGCAGCTGCTGACGCAGCAGCCCGAGGGCGACCTGGGCGACGGTGAGCGCGTCGGCGGCGTTGCGGCCCTCGTGCGGGTTGAGGCTCGGGTGGGCGGCGCGGCCGGTGTAGCGGACGGAGAGGGTGCCGAGCGCGAAGGAGTGGAAGTCGGCGACCTCCACCGGGCAGGGGTGGACCATCATCGCGGCGTCCACGCCCTCGAAGGCGCCCGCTTCCAGCAGCAGCGCCTTGCCGGCCCCGCGCTCCTCGGCGGGGGCGCCGATCACCCGGACGGTGAGTCCGAGCCGGTCCGCGTACGGGGCGAGGCCGAGCGCGGCGCCGAGGCCGGCGGCGGCGATCAGGTTGTGGCCGCAGGCGTGGCCGAGGCCGGGCAGCGCGTCGTACTCGCAGACCACGGCGACGGTGGCCGGCCCGTCGCCCAGGCGCGCGTCGAAGGCGGTGGGCAGGCCGTGCGCGCCCGGCGTGACGGCGTAGCCGTGGGCGCGCAGCAGGTCGGCGCACCACTCGGCGGCCTGGTGCTCCTCGAACGCGGTCTCCGGGTGGGCGTGGATGCGGCGGCTGAGCGCGAGCAGTTCGTCCCGGTGGGCGAGGACGCGTTCGCGCACCGCCTCCTTCAGCCCGGGGTCGGCCATGGCCGGCTCGCTCGCGTTCAGGGGGGACATCGGCGCCTCCGGGGGCGTCAGGGCCCGCCTCCCGGCGGGCTGTTGACCAGACGATATGCAGATAGCTTAGGCTAACCTAAGTAGGCAGTAGGCGTTCCGTTGCGCCGGACCCGAGGAGCTCTCAGAACCATGCGTCGCCACCAGGCCGCGTCCGACCCCGTCGCCGTCCCCGCCGCAGCCGACGTGCCGCTGCTCGCCACCCAGGCGGCGATCTGGTACGCCCAGGCGCTCGACCCCGACAGCCCGGTCTACAACACCGGCGACGCCGTCGAGATCACCGGCCCGCTGGACGCCGAGCTCTTCGAGACCGCCCTGCGCCGGGCCGTCGGCGAGGCCGACGCGCTCGGCGCCGTCGTCGTCCCCGACGCAGGCGGCGACGGTGCCGACGCCCCGCGCCAGCGCCTCACCCCCGACCGCCCCTGGCCCCTGCACCACCTCGACCTGCGCACCGACGCCGACCCCGAGGCCACCGCCGAGGCCTGGATGCGCGCCGACCTCGCCCGGCCCGTCGACCTCGCCGAGGGCCCGCTGTTCACCCAGGCCCTCATCCGCCTCACCGACGAGCGCCACTGGTGGTACCAGCGCGTCCACCACCTCGCCGTCGACGCCTACGCGCTCACCCTCCTCACCGGCCGGGTCGCCGAGCTCTACACCGCGCTCACCACCGGCGCCCGCCCCACCGACCGCACCTTCGCCACCCCCGCCGAGGTCGCCGCCGAGGAGGCCGCCTACCGGGCGGGCCAGGACCACGCCGCCGACCGGGAGTTCTGGCGCGCCCGGCTGGAAGGCGCCGACGCCCCCGCCACCCTCCCCGGCGGCACCCCCGCCGGCCCCGCCGGACTGCCGCGCCTCGCCGCCGAACTGCCCACCGGCACCCTGCCCCGCCTGGAGGCCGCCGCCAAGGCCGCCCGCGCCACCTGGGCCGAGCTCGTCATCGCCGCCACCGCCGGCTACCTGCACCGCCTCGCCGGCACCGAGGACGTCGTGCTCGGCCTGCCGCTCGCCAACCGCCGCGGCCCCGCCGCCCTGCGCACCCCGATCGCCACCGCCAACGTCCTGCCGCTGCGCCTCGCCGTGCACCCCCGCGACACCGCCGCCGAACTGCTGCGCCGCGTCGTCCTGGAGGTCCGCGACGTCCGCCGCCACCAGCGCTACCCGCTGGAGGACCTGCGCCGCGACCTCGCCCAGACCGGCACCCGCCGCGCCCTGTTCGGGCCCATGGTCAACATCAAGGCCTTCGAGGGCGACCTCGACCTCGCCGGCCTGCCCGCCACCGTCCGCAACCTCGCCGCCGGCCCCGTCGACGATCTCGCCCTCGCCGTCTCGCCCGGCCCCGACGGCGCCCTGCGGATCGGCCTCGAAGCCCACCCCGACCACTACGGCGCCGACGCGCTCGCCGCCCACCGCGACGGCCTGCTGCGCTATCTCGACGGCCTCGCCGCCCTGCTGCTCGACGACCCGCACACCCCGATCGCCCGGATCGACCTGCTCGACGAGGACGCGCTGCGCCGCGCCACCGCCGGCCGCAGCGAGCCCGCCGCCACCCGCACCGTGCCCGAACTGCTCGCCGAACAGGCCGCCCGCACCCCGGACGCGATCGCCCTGCGCAGCGGCGCCACCGCCCTCACCTTCGCCGAACTCGACGCCGCCGCGACCCGCCTGGCCCACCGCCTCGCCGCCCTCGGCGCCGGCCCCGGCACCCCGGTCGCCCTCGCCATGCCGCGCGGCGCCGACACCCTGGTCGCCATGTTCGCCGTCCTCAAGGCCGGCGGCGCCTGCCTCTCCCTGGACCTCGCCCACCCCCGGCAGCGGATCGCCGACATCCTCGACGACACCCGCCCGGTCTGCGCCGTCGGCACCGCCGAGGCCCTCGCCGCCCTCCCGGGCGCCGCCGACCGGCCCTCCGTCGCCCTCGACGACCCGGCCGTGCGCGCCGAACTCGCCACCCTCCCCACCGCCGCGCCGCCCGCCCCCGACCCGGCGGACACCGCCTACCTGCTGCACACCTCCGGCTCCACCGGCCGCCCCAAGGGCGTCGTCGTCACCCACGCCTCGCTCGCCAACCTGCACGCCGGCCACGGCGAGGACCACATCGCCCCCGCCGTCGCCCGCACCGGCCGCGACCGCCTGCGCATCGCCCACAGCGCCTCCTTCGCCTTCGACGCCTCCTGGGACCCGGTGCTCTGGATGCTCCACGGCCACGAGCTCCACCTGCTCGACGACGACACCTACCGCGACCCGGCCGCCCTCACCGCCCACGTCCACCGCGAGCGGATCGACTACCTCGACGTCACCCCCTCCTACCTCGACGTCCTGCTCGCCGAAGGCCTGCTGGCCGAGGACCGGCACCGCCCCGCCGTGATCGCGGTCGGCGGCGAGGCCACCCCCGACCCGCTCTGGCGCCGCCTCGCCGCCGTCGACGGCCTCGCCCCCGTCAACCTCTACGGCCCCACCGAGACCACCGTCGACGCCTACTCCTGGACCCCCGGCCCGGACGGCACCCCCGTCGGCCGCGTCGTGCGCGGCTCGCGCGCCTACGTCCTCGACGGCTCGCTGCGCCCCGCCCCCGACGGCGCGACCGGCGAGCTGTACGTGGCCGGCGCCTGCCTGGCCCGCGGCTACCTCGGCCGCCCCGACCTCACCGCCGAGCGCTTCCTCGCCGACCCCTACGGCCCGCCCGGCAGCCGGATGTACCGCACCGGCGACCTCGCCCGCCGCCGCCCCGACGGCACCCTGGAGTTCCTCGGCCGCGCCGACGACCAGGTGAAGATCCGCGGCTTCCGGATCGAGCCCGGCGAGATCGCCGCCGTCCTCGGCGAACTCCCCGGCGTCGACCGGGCCGTGGTCATCGCCCGCCCCGGCCCGCAGGGCAAGCGCCTGCTCGGCTACGCCGTCCCCGCCGCCGGCGCCGTCCTCGACGGGGCCGCGCTGCGCTCCGCCCTCGCCGCCCGGCTGCCCGAGCACCTGGTGCCCGCCGCCGTCCTCGTCCTCGACGACCTGCCGCGCACCGGCAACGACAAGCTCGACCACCGCGCCCTGCCCGAGCCGGAGTCCACCGGCACCGACGACGGCGCCGCGCCCGCCACCCCGCAGGAGGAGATCATCTGCGGGCTCTTCGCCGACCTGCTGGACCGGAGCGAACTTCCCTCCCGCGAAGCCGACTTCTTCGACCTCGGCGGCCACTCCCTGCTGGCCGGCCGGCTCGCCGCCCGGCTGCGCGAGACCCTCGGGGCCGCCGTCGGCTTCGCCGACGTCTTCCGCAACCCCACGCCGGCCGCCCTCGCCGCCCTGCTGCGCGAGCGCTCCGCCCCCGAGCCCCGCCCCGCCCTGGTCCCCGTCGAGCGCGGCGGGAACCTGCCGCTCTCCCCGGCCCAGCGCGGCCTCTGGTTCCACTACCGGCTCGAAGGCCCCAGCCCCACCTACAACATCCCGCTCGCGCTCACCCTCACCGGCCCGCTCGACCGCGACGCCCTCGCGCTCGCCGTCACCGACCTCGCGGCCCGGCACGAGACCCTGCGCACCGTCTACGGCGAGTCCGCAGACGGCGAGCCCTACCAGCGGATCCTGCCGCCCGCCCCGATCGAGCTGCACAGCGGCACCGGAGCGCTCGCCGACGCCGTCCGGTACGCCTTCGACCTCGGTGCCGAACCCCCGCTGCGGGCCACCCTGTTCGACGAGGGCGACGGCCGGAGCACCCTCCTCCTGCTGCTCCACCACATCGCCGGCGACGGTGCCTCCACCACTCCGCTGGCCCGCGACCTCGCCACCGCCTACGCCGCCCGCCTCGCCGGAAACGCCCCCGAACTCCCGGCGCTTGACGTCCAGTTCGCCGACCACGTGGCCTGGCAGGCGAAGCTGCTCGGCGCCGCCGACGCCCCCAGCCCGCTCGCCGTCCGCCAACTCGACCACTGGCGCAAGACCCTGGCCGGCCTGCCCGACCAGCTCGACCTGCCCACCGACCGCCCCCGGCCCGCCGTCGCCGCCCACCGCGGCGCCACCGTGCCGTTCCACCTCGACGCCGCCGCCCACGCCGCCCTGGCCGCGCTCGCCCGCACCACCGGCACCAGCGTGTTCACCGCCGTCCAGGCCGGCCTCGCCGCGCTGCTCGCCCGGCACGGCTGCGGCACCGACATCCCGATCGGCACACCCGTCGCCGGCCGCGACTCCGACGAAACCGCCGCCCTGGTCGGCTACTTCGTCAACTCCGTGGTCCTGCGCACCGACCTCTCCGGCGAGCCGACCTTCCGCGAGCTGCTCGGCCGTGCCCGCACCGCCGTGCTCGGCGCCCACGACCACGCCGACCTGCCCTTCGACCGCCTGGTCGAGGAACTGAACCCGCCCCGCTCGCTCGCCCGGCACCCGCTGTTCCAGGTCATGCTCGCCTGGCAGTCCGTCCCCGACCGGGAGTTCGAGCTCGGCGGCGGACTCACCGCCGCCATCGCCGCGATCCCCTCCGGCACCGCCAAGTTCGACCTCACCCTCAACGCGGGCGAACTGCGCGAGGGCGGCATCGCGGGCTTCCTGGAGTACCGCACCGACCTCTTCGACGAGGCCACCGTCCAGGCCCTCGCCGAGCGCCTGGCCCGGCTGCTCACCGCCGCCGCCACCTCGCCCGACACCGCCGTCGGCCGACTCCCGCTGATCAGCACGGAGGAGCACCACCGCGCCCTGGTCGAGTGGAACGGCACCCCCGTCGGCTCCGTCCCGGGCACCACCCTGCCCGAGCTCTTCGAGGCCGCCGCCCTCGCCGACCCCGGCTCGGTCGCCGCCACGTGCGACGGCGACTCGCTCAGCTACGCCGAACTCGGCTCCCGCGCCGACCGGCTGGCCCGGCTGCTGGCCGCCCGCGGCATCGGCCCCGGCACCATCGTCGCACTCGCCCTGCCACGGTCCCTGGACCTGGTCGTCGGCCTGCTCGCGGTCGCCAAGTCCGGCGCCGCCTACCTGCCGCTCGACCCCGAGTACCCGGCCGACCGGCTCGCCTACATGCTCGCCGACGCCGCCCCCGCCGCGCTGATCACCGACCGCGCCACCGCACCCCGGATGCCCGACCACCGGGTGCCGCAACTCCTGGTCGACGGCAGCGAGTCTGACGGATTCCCGGCGGTCCCGCTGGCCCAGCACGAGCGCACCCGCCCGCTGCGCGCTGAGGACACCGCCTACGTCATCTACACCTCCGGCTCCACCGGCCGCCCCAAGGGCGTTCCGGTCACCCACCACAACGTGGTCCGGCTGTTCTCCGCCACCGACCACTGGTTCGGCTTCGGCGCCGAGGACGTCTGGACGCTGTTCCACTCCTACGCCTTCGACTTCTCGGTCTGGGAGCTGTGGGGCGCCCTGCTGCACGGCGGCCGGCTCGTCGTCGTCCCGCACCTGGTCAGCCGCGACCCGGCGGCCTTCCTCGGCCTGCTCGCCCGCGAGCGGGTGACCGTCCTCAACCAGACGCCCTCCGCCTTCTACCAGCTCAGCGCCGCCGACCGGGAGCACCCCGGCAGCGAACTCGCCCTGCGCTACGTGGTGTTCGGCGGCGAGGCGCTCGAACTCGGCCGCCTCGACGACTGGTACGAGCGGCACGCCGACGACGCACCGACCCTGGTCAACATGTACGGCATCACCGAGACCACCGTGCACGTCTCCTACATCGCCCTCGACCGGGCGAGCGCCGCCGCCGGCACCAGCAGCACCATCGGCGTCAACATCCCCGACCTGCGCGTCTACGTCCTCGACCCGTACCTGCGGCCGGTCCCGCCCGGCGTCACCGGCGAGATGTACGTCGCCGGCGCCGGCCTCGCCCGCGGCTACCTCGGCCGTCCCGCGCTCAGCTCCGAGCGCTTCGTCGCCGACCCGTACGCCGAGCTCTTCGGCGAGCGCGGCACCCGGATGTACCGCTCCGGCGACCTCGCCCGCCGCCGCGCCGACGGCGTCCTGGAGTACTTCGGCCGCGCCGACCAGCAGGTCAAGATCCGCGGTTTCCGGATCGAACTCGGCGAGATCGAGGCCGTCCTGGCCGCCCACCCGGCCGTCGCCGACGCCGCCGTGATCGTCCGCGAGGACGCGCCCGGCGACAAGCGCCTGGTCGGCTACGCGGTCCTCGCCCCCGGCGCGGAGCAGGCGGGCGCCGAGGAACTGCGCGCCCGCGCCGCCGCCGACCTGCCCGTCCACATGGTCCCCTCCGCCGTCGTGCTGCTGGACCGACTCCCGCTCACCGCCAACGGCAAGCTCGACCGGCGCGCCCTGCCCGCCCCCGACGCCCCCGAGACCGGTGCCGGGCGGCCCCCGCGCAACCCCCGCGAGCAGCAGCTCTGCGAGCTGTTCGCGGAGGTCCTGGGCGTGCCCGCGGTCGGCGTCGAGGACGACTTCTTCGCCCTCGGCGGCCACTCCCTGCTGGTCGTCCGGCTCGCCGGGCGGATCCGCGCCGTGCTCGGCCTGGAGGTCGGCATCGGCACGCTGTTCCAGGCGCCCACCGTCGCCGCGCTGGACGCCGCGCTCGCCGCCGACACCCCCGGCGCCGACGCGCTGGACGTCCTGCTGCCGCTGCGGCCCACCGCCCCCGGCCGGCGCAACCCGCTGTTCGCCGTCCACCCGGCCGGCGGGCTCAGCTGGTGCTACACCGGTCTGATCCGCAACCTCCCGGCCGACGTGCCGATCTACGGCCTCCAGGCGCAGGGCGTCGGCGCCGCCACCGCCGGCGAGCCGCTGCCCGCCACGATGGAGGAGCTGGCCGCGCACTACGTCGACCGGCTGCGCGAGGTCCAGCCCGCGGGCCCGTACCGGCTGCTCGGCTGGTCCACCGGCGGCATCATCGCCCACGCGATGGCCGCCCGGCTGCAGGAGCTCGGCCAGGGCGTCGAACTGCTGGCGGTGCTCGACGCCTACCCGGCCGAGGGCTTCCGCGACCTGCCCGTCCCGGACCAGGCCGAGGCCCTGGAGGCGCTGCTCACCATGGGCGGCTACGGACCGGAGGACCTCGACGGCCGACCGCTCGAACTCGCCCACGTCACCGAACTGCTGCGCCGCGAGGGCAGCCCGCTGGCCGGCCTGGACGACGCCACCGTCGAGGCGCTGAACCGGATCTACCTCCACATCAACCACCTGGTGCGCGGCTACGACCACCGCCGCTTCGAGGGCGACGTGCTGTTCTTCCGCGCCACCGTCGACACCATCGACGACACCCTGGTGCCGGAGCTGTGGACGCCGTACGTGGCCGGGCGGATCGACAACACGAACGTCGCCTGCTCGCACAAGGACATGACGCTGCCCGAGCCGATCGCGCACATCGCGGGCGTCGTCGCGGAGCACCTGTCCGTCCTCGACTCCCACGCCTGACAGCTGACGGATGACAGATAGCAGCTGACGGATGACAGCTGACAGATTCTGTCAGCTGTCATCCGTCAGCCCCACCGCCGACCGCCCACTCCACCCCGCCCCACCCCGCCCCGTCTGGAGAACCCAACCCATGAGTGACGCCCCCGCCAACCCCTTCGACGGCGACGGCGAGTTCCTCGCGCTCGTCAACGACGAGGGCCAGCACTCGCTCTGGCCGGCCTTCGCCGCCGTCCCGGCCGGCTGGACCGTCGCCCACGGGCCGTGCGAGCGCGCCGCCGCCCTCGACTGGATCACCGCCCACTGGACCGACCTCGACCCGGCCCGATGAGCCAGGCGGACACCCAGCCCGGCCCCGGCACCCCGACCGGCCCCGGCCCCGGCCCCGGCCCCGGCCCCGGCCCCGACCCCGCCGCCCCGGCGCGCCCGCTGTTCGCCGGGCGCCTCGCCGTGGTGCTCGTCTACACGGCCGCGATGTGCATGAACGGCCTGGACTCGACGATCGTCAACCCGGCCCTGTTCACCATCGCCGGGGACTTCGGCCGCCCGGTCTCCGCCGCCAACGCCGTGGAGACCGCCTTCCTGGTCGGCCTCGCCGTCGGTCTCCCGGTGGCCGGCTGGCTCGGCGACCGGTTCGGCGTGCGCCGGGTCTTCCTCGGCTCGCTCGCCGTCTTCACCCTGGCCAGCGCGCTGTGCGCGGCCGCGCCCGGCCTCGGCGCGCTCACCGCCGCCCGCGCGGTCCAGGGCGTGGCGGGCGGCCTCCTCACACCGGTCGGCATGACCCTGCTGTTCCGGGCCTTCGAGCCGCACGAGCGGGCCGGCCTCGGCAAGGTGCTGATCGTGCCGACCGCGCTGATGCCCGCGCTCGGCCCGCCGCTCGGCGGCTTCCTCACCGAGCACCTCTCCTGGCACTGGCTGTTCCTGGTCAACGTGCCGATCGGGGTCGCGGCCGTGCTGCTCGGCCTGTTCGGGCTGCGCGACCAGGACGAGCCGCCGGCCGGCCGCTTCGACACCACCGGCTTCCTGCTCGCCACCCCCGGCCTCGGCCTGCTCACCTACGCGCTCGGCTTCGGCCCCGCGCACGGCTGGGGCTCCCCGGCGGTGGCGGCCTCCGGCGCGCTCGGCGTGCTGCTGCTCGGCCTCGCCGTCCGCCACCAACTGCGCGCCGAGGACCCGCTGGTGGACCTGCGGCTGCTCGCCGACCGGACCTTCGGCGCGGCGAGCTGGCTGGCCCTGCTCACCGCCGCCGGCCTGATGGGCGCGCTGTTCGCCTTCCCGCTGCTGTACCAGGCGGCGCTCGGCGCCTCGGCGCTGGACGCGGGCCTGAGCGTCTTCCCCGAGGCGATCGGCCTGATGGCCGCCTCGCAGGTGGTCGACCGGCTGCTGCCCAGGCTCGGCCCGCGCCTGCTGGCGCTGCCCGCCCTGCTGCTGGCGGCCGTGGTGCTGGCCGCGCTGGCCGTGCCCGGTGTCGGGGAGAACGCCTGGGCCGTGCGGGTGCTGATGTTCGGCGTCGGCCTGATCCTGGGCACCGCCGTGCTGACCGTGCAGATCGCCGGCTTCGCGGACGTGCCGCCGCCCGCGATGGGCCGCGCGATGGGTCTGTTCACCATCGTCCGCACCCTCGGCGGCGCCTTCGGCATCGCCGGAGCGGCGGCCCTCATCGGCGCCCTCTCCGAGGACGGCACCCACGCCACCGACCCCGGCCCCTACCGGGTCGCCCTGCTGGCCACGGCGGCCGCCGTCGCGCTCGGCGCCCTGGTCGCGGCCCGCCTCCCGAAGGAGCCCCCGGGCCCGCCGCCGATGGACTGACCGTGCCGGACGACCGACGGCCCGCCGCCCTGCCCGGGGTGGCGGGCCGTTGTGCCGGGTACCCCCGTAGCGGGTTCCCCGTGCCGGGCTCACTCGGGTCGCGGCAGATCGATCCTCTCCCGCTTGTAGGCACCGATCACCTCGACGCCCTTGGTCCCCCGGATGCCGTCCAGCGGCAGCGCCTCGGTGTACGGGGCGGTGACGGGCAGCTGGATGCCGGAGGGCAGCGAGCCGGTCACCTCGATGCCCCAGTACTCCGGTTGTTTGAAGTAGACCAGCGGGACCAGGCGGACCGTCATGTTCTCGTAGGGCTTCTCCCCGCTGACGACGAGGATGAAGGTGCCCGGGACGATCCCGGGCACCGCCTTGGCCGCGTCGAAGTCGATCAGCCGCACTGATTCCGGCCCCGGTCGCTGACCGAAGTCCTCCGTCATGGTGACCCCTTTCGTCGCTGAGTGTCAGGAATTGATCACTCGTTGCGCAGGGTAGTCGAGGGTCGCCCACGAACCGGGCCTCCAACACGCCGTCGTCCCCGGCGGGCGGCGCCGCTCAGAGCTCCCTGACCAGCCGGCGGTGGCCCGGGCCCCACCGGTAGCCGAGCGCGGCGTTCACGGCGACCATCGGCACGTTGCCGGTCTCGACCTCGGTGTGAGCCTTCCGCACTCCGTGCCCGGTGAGGTGGCGGGCGGCGTGCAGTTTGAGGGTCCGGGCCAGGTCGCGGCCGCGCCAGGGGCGCAGCACCCCGGTGTAGTGGACGTGGCAGGCGTGCGGGTCGGGGGTGGCGTGCACGACGGTGGCGCCGACGATGCGGCCCGTGCACTCGGCGGTGAACACCCAGTCCGCCCGCCCGGCGGGGCCGCCCAGCGTCTCGGCGCGCCACTGCTCGAACTCCGGGAGGGTGTCGGCGAATCCCGGGTTGTCGCGCAGGGTCTCCCGGTAGAGGTGGTGGAGCTGCCGTTCGGGCTCGGGCGCGGTGGTGGTGGCGAGGGAGCTCAGGTGGAACCCGGGTGGCGCCTGCGGGGCGGGCAGGTGCGGCCCCACGGCGGCGACCGCCGACCGGACGTGGGCGTCCACCCGGTAGCCCCGGCCGAGCAGCAGGCCGGTCAGGTCGGACGGGGACGTCCCGTGGGCGTGGCCCGACTCCTCGTCCCCGTCCGGGAGTTCGCCGAGCAGCCGGGAGGCGCCGGCGCCGCGCGCCCAGTGCTCCAGCCCGTCGTAGAGCGGCAGCAGCCAGGCCGGGGCGCGTCCGGGCGCGCTGACGACGAGCGAGGCGAGATCGCCGGGCGGCGTCCAGGGCGCCCGCCAGGCGGTGGCGTAGGCCAGTAGGTCGCCGGAGGGGCCGGGCTGGACCAGGCGGACCCGGCCGTGCCCGGTGAGCCGCCCCCGGTGGTCGGTGGAGAGGTCGTCCGCGGCCGGCAGTGCCGCGTCCCGGTCCCGGAGTTCGGCCGCCGTCACGGGCGCGGCCCCGTCGTCGGACAGCAGCTCGGCCAGCGCGGGGTAGTCGACCTCGGGCCGGAACGGGCGGATCACCCGTGGCCGCCGCGGAGAAGAGAGTCGGTCACATGTGACACTGTACTGATTCCAAGTCGGGCCCGTCCGGCATTTCCCGAAGCGGCCGCCGTCCGTCCCGTGCGACCGTAGCCCGGCCGCCGACGCGCTCACCCGATGGGTTGGAGAATGCCGGATTCCCGGGCGGGCGGTCGCGGCGGGCAGTACGGTGCCCGCATGACCGTGCTCGTCCGCCGTCGTCACATCGACTTCGGCCGCATTCACTCCACCGGCTGTCCGGTCATCGTCTGATCGTTCGTTCGATCGCCCGGCCCGACCGGCCGCGCCGCCCCACGGGGCAGTGCCGCCACGGCCGCCGTCCACCTCGCCGGGGAACACCGTCGAGGCGCGCGCATCCAGCAGGACCGGCCGCCGCGCGCCCGGGTGCCCACACGCGCCCCGGCCGACCACGATCCGATCCCCCGAAGGGACAGCCGTCCGCCATGACCGACACCGCCACCGACCACTACCTGCGCAACAACGCCGACTACGCCGCGGCCTTCGACGGGCCGCTCCCGCTCCCGCCGGCCCGCCGCACGGCCGTCCTGGCCTGCATGGACGCCCGGCTCAACGTCTACGGCGCGCTCGGCCTCGCCGAGGGCGACTCGCACGTGATCCGCAACGCCGGCGGGGTGGCGACCGAGGACGCCATCCGGTCGCTGGCGATCAGCCAGCGGCTGCTCGGCACACGGGAGATCATCCTCGTCCACCACACCGACTGCGGCATGCTCACCTTCGGCGACGACGCCTTCCGCGAGTCGATCCGGGAGGAGACCGGCGTCAAGCCGCCGTGGGCCGCCGAGGCCTTCGCGGACGTGGAGGCGGACGTGCGCCAGTCGGCCGCCCGGATCCGCACCAGCCCGTTCGTCCCGCACACCGGCGAGGTGCGCGGCTTCGTCTTCGACGTCGCGACCGGGCTCCTCAAGGAGGTCGTGCTCTGACCGAGGGCCGCGGGTCGGCGGTTGCCCGGCCGCCGGCCCGCGGTCAGTGCCCCTGCGACCCCTGCGACGACCCCTGCGACCTCTGCCGGCCCAGCAGGTGCACCAGGCCGTCGGCCAACCCGCCGCGCCAGCAGGCGTAGTCGTGGCCGCCGTTGAACTCGCGGTAGGCGAGGTCGTAGCCACGGGCGGTCAGGACGTCGCGCAGGTGGCGGTTCTGGGTGAGCAGCATCCACTCCTGGAGGCCGACCTCCACCCAGAACCGGGCGGTGCCGCGCTCGCTGGCGGCGAACCGGCGGGTCAGCCACTCGCTCCCGCCGTCGAACTCGGTGCCGTCCGGCCACCAGAACGAACCGGACTGCGACAGCGCGTTGCCGAACCGCGCGGGTCGGCGGAAGGCGGCGAACGCGGCGGTGAGGCCGCCCGCGCTCTGCCCGGCGATCACGGTGCGGGACGGGTCGGCGGTGGCCCGGTGCTCGGCGGCGGCCCAGGGCAGGATCCGGTCGGCGAGCAGGTCGACGAAGTCCGGATTGCAGCTGAGGTCGTCCGGCCGGCCGGGGCCCATGGTGTGCACGAACAGGGCGACGGTCGGCGGGAGGAGGCCCTCGGCCGTCAGGTTGTCCAGGGTGTCGCCGAGGGACAGCACCTCGCCCCACATCTCGCCGTCCAGCAGGACCAGCACGGGGTAGGGGCCGGCGTCGGCGCGGTGCCCGGCGGGCAGGTGTACGTCGACCCGCCGTCCGGCCACCTCGGCGCGCACGGTGCGGCCGCGGGGCACGTCCGCGCGCCGCGCCGCGTACGGCTGGGCGGGCGCCTCGGGCAGCGCGAGCACCGAGGAGGGGTGGCGGCCGTCCCGGGCGGGCAGCCGCTCGCCGGCGCAGTGCGGGTCGGGCCGGGCGCCGTCCAGGACCCGCAGCCAGTCGGCCCGCCGGGTGCCGGGGACTGCGCCGCGCACCGGGTACAGCTGGTAGGAGGCCCGGTGGTCGGCGCGCAGCCGGTAGGTGCGCGACCAGCCGCCGGCCCGGCGCTCCATCAGGTGCGGGGTGAGGTCGCCGGCGTGCCGGTCCTTGTCGGTGACGGTGTGGACGAGCGCGAGCACGCCGTCGTACGGCTCCTCGCCCGGCTCGTCGCGCAGCACGAAGGTCACCTGCCGGTAGGCCGGGTCCTCGGGGTCGGGGTCGACCAGCGGCGCGCCCTCGGCGGCCACCCGGGTCCAGAACGCCTCGTCGGAGGGCTGAAGTTCGATGTGCACGGGGTGAACTCCTCGGTGGTCAGACGGTGTTGCCCTTGCGGCCGAGCAACACCCAGAGCAGGAAGGGGCCGCCGAGCACCGTGGTGACGATGCCCACCGGGATCTCGACGCCGGCGATGAGCACCCGGCCGAGGGTGTCGGCCAGCACGATCAGCACCGCGCCGACCAGCGCCGAGCCGAGCACCGGGACGCGGGCCGGTCCGGCCAGCCGTCCGGCGACCACCGGCGCGGCCAGCGCGACGAAGCCGACCGGCCCGCAGATCCCGACGGCGAGTCCGGCCAGCGCCACGGCGAGCAGCAGGCAGACGAGCCGGACCCGGCCGGGGTCGACGCCGAGCGAGGACGCGACGTTGTCGTCGAACCGCAGCACGGCCAGCCGGCGGGCCACCACCAGGGCGAGCGGCACCAGCACGGCCAGGCCGATCAGCACCGGCGTGGCCACCTCGTAGTCGCGCCCGTTGAGGCTGCCGGAGGTCCAGACGTACAGCGAGGACGCCGAGCTGAGCGAACGCCGGGCCATCGCCACCTGGATCACGGCGGAGGCGAGCGCCGACATGGCCAGGCCCACCACCAGCACCCGGTAGCCGCGCGCGCCGAGGCCGCCGGAGACGAGGGTGACCACGGCGACGGCGACCAGCGCGCCGATCGGCCCGGCCCACCAGGCGCCGAACGCGCCGGAGGCGGTGACCGAGATCAGCACGGCGGCGGTGGCGCCGTCGTTAACGCCGAGCAGTTCTGGGGTGGCGAGCCGGTTGCGGGCCAGCGTCTGGGTGAGGCAGCCGGCCAGGCCGAGGGCGGCACCGGCGGCGAGGCCGGCGACGATCCGGCCGAGCCGGAACTTCTGGACCAGCAGCACGTCGAGGCGTTCGCCGTAGCCGAAGACGGCCTGGAAGGTGCGGCCCAGGCCGAGTTCGCTCTGGCCGGCGTGCGCGGAGACCACCACGGCGGCCAGCAGCGCGGCGGCGAGGCCGAGCGCGGCCAGCGCTGAGCGGCGGGGGAGCAGGACGGACAGCGCGCCGCGCCGGATCACCAGGTCGGGCCGGGGCGCCTTCTCCTCCGGGTGGCCGTGGCGGCCGGAGGACTCGGCGGGCGCGGTGTCGGTCATGCCGAGCGCGGTCATCCGCCGGGAGCGGACGATGGCGATCAGGGTGGGCGCGCCGATCAGCGCGACGATCACCGAGACCGGGGCCTCGAACGGGCGGGCCACCACCCGGGCGAGCACGTCGGCGCCGGTCAGCACGGCCGCGCCGACGAGTCCGGCGAGCAGGGTGAGCCGCCCGACCCGGGGCCCGGCGGCGGCGCGGGCCAGGAAGCCGGCGAGCAGGCCGAGGAAGGAGATCGGTCCGGCCAGCGCGACGGCGGAGGCGGTGAGCAGGGTGACGGCGAGGGCGACGGCGGCGCGGGTGGCGCCGGGGCGGTGGCCGAGGCCGCGGGCGAGGTCGTCGCCGAGCGCGAGCGCGGACAGCGGCCGGGTGGTGAGCAGAGCGACCACGAAGCCGGCGCCGAGCACCGGGGCGAGCTGGCGCAGCGTCGTCCAGCCCTCCACACCGGCCAGTGAGCCGAGCACCCAGACCCGGTAGCGGTCGTACGCCTCGGGGGAGTTGACGATCAGCACGCCGGTCAGGCCGCCGAAGGTGGCGCCGACCGCGGAGCCGCCGAGGACGAGCCGCATCGGGGAGCCGCCGCCCCGGCTGCCGGCGATCGCCAGGACCAGCCCGCTGGCGAGCACGGCGCCGCCGAAGGCGAAGGCGAGGTAGCCGTAGGAGGTCTGGACGCCGAGCACCGCGACGCCGAGCACGACGCCGAGCGAGGCGCCGGCGTTGACCCCGAGCAGGCCGGTCTCGGCGAGCGGATTGCGGGTGACGGACTGGAGTTGGGCGCCGGCCACGCCGAGGGCGGCGCCGACCAGCAGCGCGGTCAGGGTGCGGGGCAGGCGCAGGTCGCCCACGACCAGGGCGAGCCGGCTGTCGGCGCGGGCGCCGTCGGTGTCGAGGAGGTAGTCGAGCACCCGGCCGGGGCCGACCTCGCCGGCGCCGACGGACAGCGAGAGGGCGGTGAGCGCGAGCAGGGCGGCGAGGATGCCGCCGACGGCGGCCCAGGAGGTGCGGCGCGACCGTTCGGCCGCCGGCGGGGCGGGGACGGGGGGATCCGCGTCGGCCGCCTCGGCGGTACCCACTTGCGACAATGTCATAAGGTAAGGCTAACCTAATGGTCATCGCGGTCGGACAGGTGTCCGGCCCTGCGCCGGATCCGTCCGGATCGTCCAGGTGTACGGCACCGCACCACCGTTCCACCGCACCACCGTCCGCACCGCCCGTCTGCAACACCCCTGCCCGGAGGCCTCCATGTCGACCCCCCAGAGTCCGCTCAGCCCCGCCCGCCGCCGCGCGGTCCAGGCGCTGGCCGCCACCGGGGCGGCCGCGCTCCTGCTCGTCGGCTGCGGCTCGTCGGGCTCCTCCGACAAGGGCTCCTCCTCGGAGCAGGGTTCGCCGTCCGCCGGCGCCGCCACCTCCGCCGCGGGGGCCCCGGCGGCCGACGCGGCCGGCGGCAAGCGGACCGTCAAGGACGCCACCGGCACGGCCGTCGAGATCCCCGCCGACCCGAAGCGCATCGTCACCCTCACCCAGGAGGACCTCGACGCGGTGCTCGCCCTCGGCCTCAAGCCGGCCGGCATCACCAACGGACAGGGCCTCAACGAGCCGCCGGCGTACCTGAAGGACAAGGTGCAGGGCATCCCGGTGGTGGGCAACCTGCTCCAGCCCGTGATGGACAAGGTCATCGCCGCCAAGCCCGACCTGATCCTGGCCGGCGACATGCAGGACCAGCAGGTGCTCAAGCAGCTGCGCGAGATCACCCCGGCCACCGTGGTCACGATGGCCCCGACCGACGACTGGAAGCTCTCCTTCCGCGGCATCGGAAACGCCGTCAACAAGCTCGACCAGGCCAACAAGGTCATCGCCGACTACGACGCCAAGGCCGCCAAGGCCGGCGGCGAGCTCGGCGAGAACAAGGGCAAGGCCGTCTCCATCGTCCGCTGGAACCCGACCGGCCCCAGCTGGATGGAGAAGAAGCAGTTCGCCAGCGGCGTCGCCCTCGACATGGGCCTGACCCGCCCGCAGGCCCAGGACAAGGACGGCAACGCCCACACCCCGGCGCTGAGCCTGGAGAAGATCAACGAGATCGACGGCGACTGGCTGTTCCTCTCCACCCTCACCGACGACGGCAAGGCCGCGCTGAAGGACGTCCAGTCCAAGCCCGCCTACCAGGAGCTGAACGCGGTGAAGAACAACCACACCGTGACCGTCGACGGCTCGGTCTGGTCGACCCGCGGCGGCCCGCTCGCGGCCGACGCGGTGATCGGCGACATCAGCAAGGCGCTCGGCGCCAAGTGACCGCCGGCGGCGGGCGCCCCCCTCACCGGGCGCCCGCCGCCCGGTTCGTTCCCCCCCTCCCAACCGAAGGAAGCCGCCATGGAGTTGACGGTCGAGGGCCTGACGGCCGGGTACGGTCCCGGGCGCCCGGTGCTGGGCGGCGTGGACCTCACCGTGCCCGGCGGGCAGGTGGTGGCGATCGTCGGCCCCAACGGCTGCGGCAAGTCCACCCTGCTGCGCTCGATCGCCCGCCTCCACCGGCCGGACTCCGGCCGGGTGCTGGTCGGCGGCGAGGACGTCTGGAAGCTGCGGCCCCGCCAGGCCGCCCACCGGGTGGCGCTGCTGCCGCAGAGCCCGCAGGCGCCGGAGGCGGTCACCGTCGCCGGGCTGGTCCGCTACGGCCGCCACCCGCACCAGGGCCTGTTCCGGCAGTGGTCCGCCGACGACGAGCGGCTCACCGCCGAGGCGCTGCGGGCCACCGGCGTCGAGGAGTTCGCCGACCGACGGCTCGACCGGCTCTCCGGCGGGCAGCGGCAGCGCTGCTGGCTCGCCATGGTGCTGGCCCAGGACGCCCCGGTGGTGCTGCTCGACGAGCCGACCAGCGCCCTCGACCTCGGCCACGCCGTCGAGGTGCTGGAGCTGGTGCGCGAGGTCGCGGCGGGCGGGCGCACCGTGGTGATGGTGCTGCACGACCTGGCGGCGGCGGCCCGCTACGCCGATCTCGTGGTGGCGATGCGCGGCGGCGAGGTGATCGCCTGCGGTCCGCCGCGGGAGGTGGTGGACGCGCCGCTGGTGCGGGCGCTGTACGACGTCGACAGCGATGTTCTGGCGGCCCCCGGGGACGGCGCGCCGGTGATCGTCCCGCGTGCGGGGAGCCGGTCGGCGGTCTCCCCGGCCGGCTGACGGCCCGCCGGCCGACCTGTCGCCGGTGTCCCGCGGACCTGTCGGCGGTGTCCCGCCGACGTCCCGCCCGCGTCCCCCGAGCGGCTCGGCGGGCGCGGCGGGTTGCGGCCGCTGCCGCGCCCGGTGTGGTCTGCTGGGTGTGGTCCGCCGGGTGGGCGTCCCCGGACGTCCGTGCGGCCGCCGCGCCCGCCGCCGTCGCCCGGGAGAGGTCACCGATGTCCCGTCGTTCCGCCGCCCTGTTCGCCGCCCTCGTCCTCGGCCCGGCCGCCACCGTCGGCTGCTCCGCCGCCGCCCCCGGGTCCGCCGGTCCGCCGTCCGCGCAGGCCTCCGCGGCCGCCTCGCCCGCCGCTTCCGCCTCGCCCTCCCCGGCCGCCTCGCCCCCGCCTCCCGCCGCGACGGTGCCGACCGTGCCGCCGGGCCCGGCCCCCTCCGCGACGCCCTCGCCGGCGCCCGGCGGCCCGGTGTCGGTGGGCGTGTCGGGCACCCTCGCCGAGGGCCTGTCCTCCCCCTGGGGCCCGGCCGTCCTGCCCGACGGCGACCTGCTGGTCTCCGAGCGCGACGAGGCCCGGATCCTGCGCGTCGCGGCGCAGGGCGGCGGCCGGACCGAGGTCGGAACGGTCCCCGGTGTGACCGCCGGGGGAGAGGGCGGCCTGCTCGGCCTCGCCCTCTCGCCCGGCTTCGCCGCCGACCACCGGGTCTACGCCTACCTCTCCACCGCCTCCGACAACCGGATCGTGCGCCTCGACTACGACCCGTCCCGCCCCTCCGGCGCCCAACTCGGCGAGCCCGTCGTCCTGTTGTCGGGCATCCCGCACGGCTCCCGGCACAACGGCGGCCGGCTCGCCTTCGGCCCCGACGGCTTCCTGTACGCGGGCACCGGCGACGCCGACGAGCGCCCGCTCGCCCAGGACCGCGACTCGCTCGCCGGCAAGATCCTGCGGCTCGCCCCGGACGGCACCCCCGCCCCCGGCAACCCGTTCCCGGGCTCGCCGGTCTGGTCGCTCGGCCACCGCAACGTCCAGGGCCTGGCCTGGGATCCGCAAGGGCGGCTCTGGGCCTCGGAGTTGGGGCAGGACACCTGGGACGAGCTGAACCTGATCACCCCCGGCGGCAACTACGGCTGGCCGACCGTCGAGGGCACCGCCGGCCGCCCGGGGTTCACCGACCCGGTCGCCCGGTGGCACCCCGCGGACGCCTCGCCGAGCGGCATCGCCTACGCCGCCGGGAGCGTCTGGATGGCCGCCCTGCGCGGCGCCAGGCTCTGGCGGATCCCGCTGGACGGAGCCCAACCCGTCGCCGAGCCGCAGGAGTTCCTCTCCGGAGCGTACGGCCGCCTGCGCGCCGTGGTGGCCGACCGGGA
The DNA here is from genome assembly GCF_042799475.1 of Kitasatospora sp. NPDC057692. Classification (NCBI taxonomy): domain Bacteria; kingdom Bacillati; phylum Actinomycetota; class Actinomycetes; order Kitasatosporales; family Streptomycetaceae; genus Kitasatospora; species Kitasatospora sp. NPDC057692. Next base: position 222,324 of record NZ_JBHVIV010000001.1, read on the forward strand.
CGGCACCCTGCTGCTGCTCACCGACAACACCGACGGCCGCGGCGAGCCGCGTCCCGGCGACGACCGGATCCTGCGGCTGACCGTCGACCAGGGCTGATCCCGACCGGTATTGGATCACCCGTTCGAGCGGTTTGAACCCGGCCCCGTCCTGGCACCCGGCGTTCCTACCGGCCAGTACCCCTCCCCGCGGGCCGCGTTGTCAGTGTGTCCCGTTACGTTCCTTCCATCACTGACCAGCTGGGAGGAGAGCGGCCGTGGCGTGGGTGGAAACGGGAACGGGCGGCTACCAAGTCGCCTTCGACGAGGAGGGCAGGGTGGTCTGCCGCAACGCGGCCGGCCGCCTGCTGAAGGCCGTCCCGCCGAAGCTGAACGACGACCCGGTGGTCGTCGGCCTCAAGCAGCTCACCGAGTGGCTGGAGGCGCACCGGCGCGGCTGCCTGGAGACCGTCGAGCGGTGGATGGTCCGCTCGCTGCCCGTGCCCGCCGCCGTCGTCACCGCCGTCTGGGCGGACGAGGCCTGGCAGGAGGTCCTGCGCGACCTGGTCGTCACCGGGCCGGACGGCGCCGTCGCCGGCTTCCTGCGCGGCGCCGACGCCGAGCGCGGCCTCGGCCTGGTCGACCTCGACGGGGACACCGTCCGGCTCACCGGCGGCGAACTGCGCATACCCCACCCGGTCCTGCTGGAGGACCTCGACGAGCTGCGCGAGTTCGCCGTCGAACTCGGCGTCTCCCAGCAGGTCCAGCAGCTGTACCGGGAGGTCTGGCACCGGCCCGGCACCACCGCCGGCACCGAGGTCTCCACCTACGCCGGCGGGCACTACGGCCAGCTGCGCGACCTGCTCGGCCGCTGCGCCCGGCTCGGCTACCGGGTCCGCGGCGGACACGCCGTGCTGCCCGTCGTCGAGGACGGCCTGGCCCTGGAGGCCCGGGTCTGGGTCGGCGACTACTACGAGTACGACGAGTGCGAGACCGGCGCGCTCAGCTGGACCGGCCCGGACGGCAAGGTCCTGCCGCTGGCCGAGGTCGGACCGGTCGCCTGGTCCGAGGGGATGCGGATGGCCGCCGCACTGTACGCCGGCCGCGCGATCGAAGGCGAGGAAGCCGCATGAGCACCACCACCGGACCCGACCGCACCCCCGGTGCGCCCGGCGACCACGCCCGCCACGAGCGGCTGCTGGAGTCCGGGGCGATCCTCGCCCCCGGCACCCTGACCGGCGTCGGTACCCCCGACAGCGCCGCCGACGTCCTCACCGCCCGCACCTACGCGCACCCCGTCCTCGACGGGCGCCGGATCGTGCGCCTGGTGCCCGGTTCGCTCGGCCCCGCCGAGGACGCCGCCGTCGACTTCCTCGGACTCACCCCCGCCGGCGGGCCCGTGGAGGTCGGCCAGGTCCGGCAGGAGGCGCTGGGCTTCCCCGCCTGGGCGCTCGTCAACGACCCGGCCAACGGCCACCACGCGCTCGCCCTGGTCAAGGAGATGGAGCGGCTCGCCCGCCAGGCCAAGTCCAAGCCCGGCCACGCCAAGGACGGGTTCGACGAGCTGGCCCTGCGGCTCGGCCGCGCCGTCCCGCACTTCCTGCCCACCTACTGCGAGCAGGTCGGCCGGATCTTCCTCGAACAGGGCAACCAGACCTACGCCAGCACCTTCTTCGGCAAGGCCCGCGACGCCGAGCGCACCCACAACCTCGCCGTCGACGAGGAGCGGCTGCGCGCCGTCTTCCTGGAGTTCGCCCTGGCCGGCGCGCTCAGCGTCAAGGCGCTGCGCCAGTACGTCAAGGAGCTGAGCGTCCGGCTCGACCCGCTGACCGCCTGGCAGCGGTTCCGCCAGCTGTGCACCGAGCGCTCCGCCGCCGGCATGGCCCCCTACGCCGGGGTCGCCGAGGACGCCCGCGCCCTGCTCAAGGCCGCCGGCCTGGACCGCGAGGAGCACGAGCGCGAGCTGCTCGCCGAACTGCTCGCCTCACCCGCCGTCAACCGGGCCCCCGGCGCCTTCTGGAAGGTCTGGCACGGCGCGGTCGTCGCCCTCGGGCAGCGCGACGACACCGCCCGTGCCCGGCTGCTGGAGCTGATGCCCGACCCGCCCGGCAACAACGACGCCGACGTCCAGGACGCCGCCTGGCTCGCCCTCCTCGCCGAGAGCGGCGCCGACCGGCTGCTCACCGAGCCGTCCGCCGCGGGCGCGGACGCGGCCGCCGCCCCGGCCCCCGAGCCGGCCGCCGCCTGGCTGCAGCGCTGGACCAACCACATCGGCCGCGGCTGGCGCGACCGGGGCCTGAGCACCGGGACCGTCGCCCTGGTCACCCGCATGCTGGAGCGGCTGCGCGCCGAGGCCGTCCCGGTCGACCTCTTCACCGGGGTGCGCCGCAGCGCCACCCAGGTCGAACTCCTCGACCTGCTGCTCGCGGAGGGCGTCCCGGTCGCCGACCCGGACGACGGTCACACCTTCCTCCTCCAGCACTGGGTCGCCGGCTCCTCCCCGACCGGCCGCACCCTGGCGGCCGTCGCCGCGGACCCCCGCTTCCGCCCCGCGCTGCGCGCCGCCGTCCCCGCCGTCTGGGACGCCGTGGACGGCACCGGTCTGGCCGCCCGGCCGGTGCTGCGCGAACTGTTCGTCGAGTGGTCCGACGTCCGCGTCGACGAACTGGAGGCCGTCCGCGGCCTGGAGAGCGCGGACGCGCTGCTGCGCGAGCTCAGCTCCCACCGCACCGGCATCCGCGACGAGAACCCGGCCGCCGCCCAGCGGATCGCCGACCTCGACGTGGCCGGGCTGCTCGCCCGCGCCCTGCGGGGCGGCATCCTGGACGAACTCGCCTGGCCGGCCCTGGAGGAGGCGCTCGCCAAGCTCGGCGCCGAGGGCGACGACACCCCCGGCTACGGCAACGGCCGCAGCCTCCCCAAGGGGCTGGTGCTGCAGGAGGCCTGGCCGAACCTGGTCCTCACGCGCGGCAACCAGGTCGTCGTGGCCGGACCGCAGGGCATCGTGCTCGAACACACCCTGCGCATCCCCGACAAGCTGGAGAGCCACCAGCACCCCCACGTCCGCCTCGCCGACGGCGAGCTGCTGGTCGCCTGGTACCACGACGGCAAGCAGCACGCCTACTGGTCCGGGCGGCCCGCCGAGACCTTCGTCCTCGGCGGCGAGACCATCGCCCGCTACTACGGCGGCAACGACGAGATCGAGATGCCGAGCCTCCCGCTGCCCGGCGGCGGCCGCACCGGCGGCCACCGGCCGCTGCACGTCGGCGACACCCAGATGCCCGACCAGGACCACGTCCTCACCGACGGCACCGGCCACTGGACCGCCCGCTGGGGCCGCGGCGGCAACGTGCTGCACGAACTCGACGCGGCCACCGGTACGGTGGGCCGCGCCTCCGAGCCGCCGCGGATCGCCGCGGGCGCCGCCGCGGGCCGCCTCGACGTCGGCCGCACCCGGCTGCTGCCGCTCGTCGCGGGCCTGGAGGCCACCCCGCTGGGCACCGACGGCACCGTGCTCGGCAGCTGGCCGCGGATCGAGACCCACAAGGTCACCACCGGCACCGCCGACGGCACCACGCTCGTCGCCGACAACACCGGCAGGCCGGCGCCGACGTACCCGCGCGGCCTGCTGGCCCTGCCCGGCGGAGGCCGGCCGGTCGTCCAGGACGGCGTCGGCCGCCACCTCGCCCTCGGCCTGCCCGCCGCGCACTCCGCGGCGGAGGGCACCGTCACCGCGGACCCGACCGGCTACACCGCCGACTTCGAACCCGGCCGCCCCGGCGGCCTGGACGCCGCCGGCACCCCCGTCGTGCTGCCGCTCGCCCTCTGGCACGCCCTGCGCCCGCGCGACGAGCAGGGCTCGGCGGTGCTGCGCGGCGTCACCGACGAGCAGGCCGCCCGCCTCGTCGACGCGGCCTGGCCGGTCGACGCCGAGCCCGTGCCCGCCGAGGAACAGCGCTGGATCACCGTCCAGGGCGTCCGCCGCCCCGTCGTCAGCAGCGGCAAGTCCGTCGAGGAGCTCCCGCTCGACGCCGTCGCGGCGGTCCTGCCGGGCATCGCCCACCGACGGCTGCTGGCCGGGGTGACCGGCCTCGCCCGCACCGCCGCCACCCTGCTCGACAGGATCGCCCGCTACCTGCCCCAGCCCGAGAACGAGGGCCGCACCACCGGCACCGACGAAACCCCCGAGTTCGCCCACCGGCCCGAGCACGGCACCGACCACCAGCTCAGCGAGGCCGTCACCCTGCTGCTGCCCGGGACCGGAGGATTCGGCCGCTCCTGGGAGCGAGCCGCCAACTACCGCGTCCTCAACAACCTCCGGACCGTCACCGCCGTCCTCGCCGAGCCCCCCGCGGCCGAGGGCGACGGCTGGAGCACCCCGCACCAGGTCCAGCTGCACGGCGACGACACCCACCACGGCTGGCTGCACGTCCTCGGCCGGCTCGGCACCCTCGTCTACGCGGCCGCCGCCCCGCTCACCTCCGAGGAGCACCGCGCCTCGCTCGCGCTGCTGCTCACCGAGCTCACCGCGGGGCCGCTCGCCGACCGCGGCGCCACCCTGCGCGAGGTCCTCCTCTCCGAGCCGCTCACCGACCCGAGCGTCGACCGGGGCAAGCACGAGCGCCGGGCGGGCCAGGTCTGGCGGCACGGCGAGCGCACCGTCGTCGTCCTCGGCTGCAGCCACCACCAGGACGACCGGGTGTACTGGCTCGCCGTCGACCACGACCCGAGCGGTGCCTTCGGCCCGGTCGCCCACTTCGCCACCACCAGGGAGCGCACCACCGAGGAGACCGTCACCGCCGAGTGGGTCGCCCGCTTCACCGCCCTGCTCGCCGAGCACGGCGCCATCACCCACCGCGCCGACCGCGCCGCCGACTTCGGCGAGCGCACCGGCATCGGCACCGTCCGCTCCACCCTGCTGTTCAGCCCCACCCCGGCCCTCGTCCAGTGGTACGGCTCACCGCTGCCCGCCGCGGCGCTCAAGGAGTACGGCCTCAAGTCCGCCGAGGCCAGGGCCGCCCGGGACTGGCTGCGCGGCCGCGAGCGGGCCGCCGTCGCCGACGTCTGGGCCGCCCTGCCGCCCGCGAACCCCGAGGACTTCTGGACCACCGGACCGGACAGCGCCGCCGGCGCCGCCCGTTGGACGGAGCGCCTCGGCCGGGTCGTCACCCTGCCCGACGAGGACCAGGCCGCCGTCAGCGGCGCCGGCATCGATCGGATCGAGGAGATCCTCAACCACCAGGCCACCCCGTGGCTCAGCCGCACCACTACCCAGCGGCTGCGCCTCCTCGGCGACGAGACCACGCCCGGCCTGCTGCCCGACGACGCGGACGCCGTCCCGCAGTACAGCACCCTGTCCGAGTTCGTCGACGCCCTCGCCTGGCTCGCCTACCGGCTGTCCTGGAACAGTCCGCTGCGCGCGCTGCTCGCCCCGGCCGTCCAGGCGCTGCGCACCCGGCTGGCCGACCCGGGGCTGCTGCTCGCCTACGACCTGCGCCGCAACAGCAAGGGCGACCCGCTGGCCGCCGTCCTGCGCACCCGCTACGGTCTGCCCGCCGAGGGCGGCGCCGACGCCGACGGACTGGTCCGCTGCGGCGAGGCCGTGGTGCTGTCGCCCGGCCACGAGAGCGCGGAGTACATCTGGTGGCGTCCGGCGGGCGTCAGCGGACCGCAGGACCCGGCACTGGAACTGCTCGCCGGCCTGGCCGAGAGCTACTGGCTCGCCCGCCAGCGGACCGTTCTCGCCGCCCTCCTGGACGGCGCCCTGGACCGGCTGGCCACCCTGCCGGAGCTCCCCGAGGCGGCCGCGGCCGCCGAGCCCGGAGCCGTGTTCTGGCCCCACCACCCGCTGCTCACGGTGCCGAAGCTGGTCACCGAGGTCGCCAAGACGCAGGAGCTGGGCGAGGACGCCGCCGTCGTCTACCTCCAGCTGCTCGCCCTGCCCGACCCGACCGACCGCAACGTCGCCCGTTGGACGGGCTGGAAGCCGGCCCGGCTGAAGAAGGCGCGGGCCGAGCTCCTCGCCTCCGGGCTGGTCGTGGAGGCCAAGCGGGCCCGCGCCGGGCGCACCCTCTTCCTCCCCTGCGGCTGGCAGGAGGCCAAGGCCCCCGGCCTGCCCGTCGAGATCTGGAAGGCCGGCCTCTACGCCCTTCCGACCCACCACGCCGCGCTGCCGATGCTGCCCGTCCCGGAGCTGTTCGCCCGGGCCTGGCAGCGCGTCACCGACGGGGACGCCCCCGGCTTCGAAGAGCTCCAGACCGGCAAGCGCAGGAAGGCCCGCCGATGACCACCACCGCCACCACGTCCACCACCGCTGCCGCCCCGCCCGGGCCGGCCGCCCGGCAGGTCGTCCTGCCCGAGGAGAAGTACGCCGCCGAACTGGAGTTCCTGGCCGCCCACGACTCCGGTCCGCGCCCGCCCGGCTGGCGGCTCACCCCGCGCGCCGTCGTCACCTTCGTGATGGGCAGCGGCGGCGAGAAGCTCAAGGCCGGCCGGAAGAGCCTCGCGATCGAGCAGAAGTTCGTCGGCGAGCGGGCCCTGGTCGAGCGCTGCGTCGTCACCCTCGCCGGTGAGCGCGGCCTGCTGCTCGTCGGCGAGCCCGGCACGGCCAAGTCGATGCTCTCCGAACTCCTCGCCGCTGCCGTCTGCGGCACCAGCGCGCTCACCGTCCAGGGCACCGCCGGCACCACCGAGGACCAGCTCAAGTACGGCTGGAACTACGCACTGCTGCTCGCCAAGGGCCCCAGCCGCGACGCCCTGGTGCCCTCCCCGGTGCTCACCGCGATGACCACCGGCGCGGTCGCCCGGGTCGAGGAGGTCACCCGCTGCCTGCCCGAGGTCCAGGACGCCCTGGTCTCGCTGCTCTCCGAGCGGCGGATCGCCGTCCCCGAACTCGCCGGCAGCCCCGACGGACAGCTGCACGCCGTCCCCGGGTTCACCCTGATCGCCACGGCCAACCTGCGCGACAAGGGCGTCAGCGAGATGTCCGCCGCCCTCAAGCGGCGGTTCAACTTCGAGACGGTCGGCCCGATCGGCAGCCTCGCCGCCGAGGTGGACCTGGTCCGCCGCCAGTCGACCGCCGCCGTCGCCCGCGCCGGCGCCGCCTACGCGGTGGACGACGCGGTGCTGGAGGCGCTGGTCACCGCCTTCCGGGACCTGCGCACCGGCCGCTCCACCGAGGGCTGGGACGTCGAGCGGCCCTCCACGGTGATGAGCACCGCCGAGGCCGTCTCGGTGGCCACCGCCCTCGGCGTCAGCGCCGCCTACCTGCCCGACGGCGGCGACCTGCTCGGCCGCCTCCCCGGCCAGCTCATCGGCGTCGTCCGCAAGGACGACCCGGCCGACGCCGCCCGGCTGCTCGGCTACTGGGACGGACCGGTGCGCCGCCGTGCCGAACAGGGCGGCGCCACCTGGCGCACCCTGTGGGAGCTGCGCTCCGCCCTGGAGCACTGACCCCCGCGCCGGCCCCGCCCCCCCCCCGGGGGCGGCACGAACCCTGGTGTCCGGAACCGCCCCCGCGGCGTTGCGCACCGCCTTCGCGGTTACTTCAGCCCGAGCACCATGGCGTCCGAGGGCGACTGCCACAC